>NZ_JBXAPG010000020.1:0-135130 GCF_058803765.1 Burkholderia sp. GW821-FHT14F03 | reverse complement strand
AACAAGTCTGTCTTGGGGGCTCGGAGATGTGTAGAAGAGACGGGGCTCGGACACGGGCTCGGGCAACGCCGCGGCGGCCGCCCCGGGCGGCGCGGCGGCCTCCTGCCCCGCCGCGTCCAGCGCGGCCGCGAAGCGCTCGATCTCGCCCCGGCTCACGGCGATCGCGTCGTGCGGATCGCCGACCCGCACCAGCAGGTCGACGCCCGCCAGCAATGCGTCGATATGCGCGGCGCCGAGCACCCGTTCGCCATGCTGCGCGGCCACGAAGCAGTCTTCCATGCGGCCCGCGATGTCGACGCCGAGCGGCACGCCGACGATGCGCGCCGCCCCCTTCAGGGAATGGGCGGCCCGCATGCAGGCCTCGAACGCGGCCGCGTCCTGCGCGCCGTGTTCGAGCGCGAGCAGCTGCTCGGACAGCGCCTGGGTCTGGGTCCGCGTTTCCTCGCGATACAGTTCGAGCAGCGACAGCCGGCTCAGGTCGTCATCCTGGCTCATCGCAAGCTCCGGATCAGCGAATCGAACAGACGGTCTTCGTCGAGCAGGCCGATCGCCTTGCCGCGCCAGACGAACACGCCGCGCGCGTGGGCGACGCCCGCCCGCGACACGGTGGCGGGCACCGACACCCATTCGGACGCGGTGAAGCGCAGCACGCCCTCGACCTCGTCGACCGGGAATACCACCGGGTCGCCCTGGTAGGCGACCACCAGCATCCGCGTAAAGCCGCCGCGCGTGTCCTGGCGGCCGGCGCTCGCATCGAGATGCAGCAGCTCGGCCAGCGACACGGCGATGCGCAGCGTGCCGCGCACGTTGACGATGCCGAGCACCGCGCGATGGCGGCGGTGCGGCAGCGAATGGATCGCGCGCGACTCGGTGATCTCGCGCAGCACGCCGGTCGGCAGCGCGAGCCACTCGTCCGCGACGCGGAACGCGAGCACCGAATGCGCCAGCTCGGCCGCATCGCCGCGCAGGCCCGCGCCCGGCGCGGCAATCGGCTTCGCGCCCGCCGCGCCGCGCGCGGCAGCGCTCAGGTCGTCGTCCGTCAGCGGCCGGTCGAGCAGCAGCGCCGCGTGCTTCGCGAACACCGGGCAGTTCAGGCAGCGCGAGTACGCCGCGAGCCGCGGGCACGAGTGATCGCCGCCGCGCGTGCCGATGCGGTTCCAGCAATCGTCGATGTCGACTAAGGTCGCGGCGGGCTCAACGGCGTCGCGGTCCATGGGTTCCTCTTGGTGTGCCGGCGTCCGGCGGCACGTTCTGCTGCACCGCGCGACGCGCCCGCTGCATCAGCCACTCCGCGCCCGTGTGGTCGCCCGCGATGTCGAGCAGCGTGGCCAGATGCGTCAGCGCCTCGTGATGATTCGGTTCAAGATACAACGCTTTGCGGTAGAAATCCCCGGCATCCGCGGTCCGGCCCTGCGCGTCGGCGATCAGGCCGAGCAGGTAGTAGGCGTCGGCGCTCGGCCCCGCCGACTCGATGAACACCTCGACCGCCTGCTGCGCCGCGTCGAACGCGCCGGCGTCGGCCAGATCGTGCGCCGCGTCGAGCGACGCCACCGGCTTCAGCCCGTGCCCCGGCCATTCCGGCCATGCCGGCGCGACCGGCCGGGCCGGCGCGGCCGGCCTGGGCGTGCTCGGCGCCGGCCAGGCGGCGTCGGAGAACCATTCGTGCGCGGGTACGCTCGGCGGCGCCACCATCGTCGACAGCACATCGACGGGCGGCACGAACAGCGGCGGCGGCCACGCGTCGGCCCCGCCCCCGCCCTCGGGGCGGACCGCCCACACGGGCGGCGCGTCGGCGGCGGTCGCGCGCCGGAAGGCGAACGCGAGCGGAATCTTCGCGGACATCATCCCGTGCCGCATCACCACCCCCGTCTCGGCCGGCCCGACGAACACGCGCCCGTCCGGCGCGAGCCGCGCGTCGATGCCGCGCATGGCCCGATCCTGCGCATCCTGATCGAAATAGATGAGCACATTGCGACAAAAAATGAAATCGTACTGCGTCTGGTCGCTCGCGAGCATTTCCAGCAGATTCACCTGACGAAACCGCACGCAGCGGAGCACCCGCTCGTCGAGCAGCCAGCCGTCGTCC
This sequence comes from Burkholderia sp. GW821-FHT14F03, assembly GCF_058803765.1. Classification (NCBI taxonomy): domain Bacteria; kingdom Pseudomonadati; phylum Pseudomonadota; class Betaproteobacteria; order Burkholderiales; family Burkholderiaceae; genus Burkholderia; species Burkholderia sp. GW821-FHT14F03. The sequence continues at coordinate 133,044 of NZ_JBXAPG010000020.1, read as the reverse complement.
GCCGCCGTGAAATAGCGGTCGCGGAACTCGAGCGCGTGGCCGCGAAACGAGTTCCGGCCATAGCGGCCGCGCATCGCGTGGGCGATCGCGCGCCCGCTGATGTCGATCGCATCGATCTCGAAGCGCGCCGGATCGAGGCCGGCGTCGAGCAGCGCCATCGCCGCCGAATACGGCTCCTCGCCGGTCGAGCACGGCGCGCTCAGCACCCGCAGCACCCGCCCCGGGTGCGCGAACAGGCGCTCGCACGCGAGCCGGGCCAGCGCGACGAAAGCCTCGCGCTCGCGGAAGAACCAGGTTTCGGGCACCACGAACAGCTCGATCAGCGCGCGCCGCTCGTCGGGCGAGCTGCTCAGGAGCCGCCAGTACGCGTCGACGATCTCGTCGGACACCTGCTGCGCGCGGATCGCGGCCGGCACCGCGCGCGCGCCGTCGTACTGGGTCGCGCCGATCCGTTCGAGCAGCGCGCGGGCCACGTAGTCGTTGCCGAGCGAGGCCGGATCGATGCCCGTCTCGCGCGACAGCCAGCTCTGGAAGCGCGGGTCGAAGACGTTCATCGGCCCCCCTCCGGCGCGGCGGGCTCGTCGAACAGCAGCGCGCGCGCCGGGCCGTCGAGCAGATGCCGCACGGCGACCCACTGGACCACGCCGTCGGCGTCGCTCGCGACCGGCCCAAGCCAGCGCGCGTGCGGCGTCGCGATGCCCGGGTCGTGGAACGCGTCGCGCTCGATCCGGGCGGTCTGGGTCGCGCGCTCGACGATCAACCCGAGCAGACGCGCGTCGCCCGGCTCGCCGGACCCGCGATGGCGCACCAGCACCAGCCGCGTCGAGCGCAGCGCCTGCGCCGGACGGCCGAGCGCGAGCCGCGCCACGTCGATCACGGGCACCGGCACGCCGCGATGCATGAGGATGCCGGACACCCAGTCGGGCGCGCCCGGGATGGCCTTGGTGGCCGCGAGCGGCAGCACCTCGGCGATCTCGCCCGCATCGAGCGCGTAGCGGTCGCCGTTGAGTTCGAACAACAAGAAAAGCATGGCGGTTTCGCGGCGCTTACGCCGTCCTCATGCCTCGACCTTGAAGCGCGACACGCTCGTGCGCAGCTGGTTCGCGACCAGCGTGAGGTCGTCGATCGCCTGCGACGACTGCCGCAGCGATTCGGCCGTCTGCTGCGCGGCCTCGGACAACTGCGACAGCGCCTGCGTGATCTGCTCCGCGCCGCTTGCCTGGGTCTGCATCCCTTCGTTGACCATCTGGAAGCGCGGCGCGAGCGTCTGCACCTCGGCGATGATCTGCGACAGCTGGCCGCCGACCTGCTGCACGTCGCGCATGCCGCGGCGCACTTCCTCGGAGAATTTGTCCATCCCCATCACGCCCGCCGACACCGCCGACTGGATCTCCTTCACGGTCTGCTCGATGTCGTAGGTCGCGACGGCGGTCTGGTCCGCGAGCCGGCGGATCTCGGTCGCCACCACCGCGAAGCCGCGCCCGTACTCGCCGGCCTTCTCGGCCTCGATCGCCGCGTTCAGCGAGAGCAGGTTGGTCTGGTCCGCGACCTTGGTGATGGTCGCGACCACCTGGTTGATGTTGATCGCCTTCTCGTTGAGGATCGCGAGCTTCGCGTTGACCGAGCCGGCCGCGTCCATCACGCTGCGCATCGTCTCGCCCATCCGGGTCAGGCCGGTCTGGCTCACGCCGGCGAGCGTCGCGGACTGCTCGGCGACGCCCGACACTTCGTTCATGGTGCGCAGCAGGTCGCGCGAGGTCGCGAAGATCTCGCGCGAGGTCGCGCCGATCTCGGTGGTGGTCGCGGCGGTCTCGTTCGCGGTCGCCTGCTGCTCGCGCGAGGTCGCGGCGATCTCGGCCACCGAGGTCGTCACCTGCAGCGACGACTGCTGCGCCTGCGCGACCAGCGCGGTCAGCTCGTCCGCCATCCGGTTGAAACCCGTCTCCAGCGTGCCGAACTCGTCGCTGCGGCCGAGGTTCAGGCGCTGCGTGAGGTTGCCGGTGCGCATCACGTCGTGCACCTCGACGAGCCGCGCCATCGGCACGGTCACCGCGCGGAACAGCAGGTAGCCGAGCACCAGCGCCGACGCCAGCACCAGGCCGAGCGCGACCGCCAGCGTGATCACCGTGCCCTGCACCGATTCGCGGATCAGGCGCGCCGATTGCTCGGCGAACGCGCGGTTTTCCTGGACGAGAATGTTCGCGTTGCGGATCACCTCTTCCCAGATCGGCGTGACCTTCGCATAGGCGGCCTCGGCGTCGGCGCGCGGGCCGCGGGTTTTCTGCACGGCGTCGTTCAGGAGCGGCAGATAGCGATCGTAGGCAGCCCGAAAGGTGTTGAAGCGCACCCGGTCGTCGTCGCGGTACGTGGAGTTCTGGTAGGCGACCGACAGCTTGTCGAATTCCTCGAGCACGGCCGGCAGCTTGGCGAGATCGCGCCGCGCGGTGTCGGGATCGTGGTCGACGAAGATCGCGCGCTGCAATGCGCCGTACGATTCGTTCGCGGCGGCGCGCAGCGACGACGCGAGATACACGCCCGGCAGCGAGTCGCGCTCGATGCTGACGGCCTCCTCGTTGATCGCGTGCAGGCGCGCGTAGGACAGCGCGGCGGTCAGCACCATCAGCACGAACAGCACGCCGAAGCTGACCAGGATCCGGTTGCCGAGCGTCAGGTGGCGACCGGTCAAGGTATTGTGAAGGCTCTCATTGCCTGCGCGAGGCGTCACGGTGGCCATGTTGGTTTCGGCTGTCAAGAAAAGCGTTTAAGAAAAGCGCCGGCCGGCTGGCCGGTGCCGTCGCATCGATCCGGATACTGCATGCTCAACGCCCTTCGCGGCCCCGTCGTCGCGCCGCCGGCAAGGCGGCGACGCGCGCGGAACGCATGTACTGTATACCGATCGGGACGGCGCGGGGCGCGATCTGCCCGGATCGACAACGCGCGAGGCCGCGCCCCGGTGCACACGCGCCGGCGCGGCCGCGCGCGGGTTCAGGCGCCGGGCGCGTCCTTCGGCAGCTTGAGGCCCGCCATGAAGCCGCGCGTCGTGTAGCGCATCAGGATCTCCCCGCGATGCTTCGCGGCGGTCGCCCGCACGAATGCGAGCCCGAGCCCGAAGCCGCTCTTCTGCGCGCCGTTCGCGGGCGCGAGCCGCACGAACGACTCGGTCGCGGAATCGCGCTGGTCCGGGGCGATCCCCTCGCCCTCGTCCTCGACGCAGATCAGCCAGCCCGTATCGTCGTCGGCCAGCGAGCAGCGCACCTCCGAACCCGCCGGCCCGTACTTGAGCGCGTTGTCGATCAGGTTCGCGACCGCGCGCGTGAGCATCATGCGGTCGCCGATGCACAGGCATTCGACCTCCGGCGCGTCCGCGACGACCCGGCTGCCGAGGCTGCCCGCCTTCTCCCACAGCTGGTCGACCGCGTCGAGCACGATCTCGTTGAGGCTCACGATCTCGCTCGGACGCTTCTCGGACTGCGCGCGGGTCAGGTGGATGAAGCCGTCGGCGAGCGCGAGCGCGCGCCGCGCGTGCGTCTCGATCCGCTCCAGGATCGGCGGCACCGTGCCGTGTTCGTTGCGGTACACGTCGAGCAGCGCGAGGATCGAGGTCTGCGGCGAACGCATGTCGTGCGACAGGAAGTCGAGCACTTCGTCGCGCTGCCTCAAGGTCAGGTAGGAACTGGCGTGGTAGCGGATCCGCGCGATCAGCTCGATCGCGTCGGGCAGCTTGACGAGATAGTCGTTCGCGCCGGCGACGAACGCGGCGCGCTTGACGACCGGCTCCTCCTTCGCCGACAGCACGATGATCGGCACTTTCGCCGTCTGCGCGTCGGCGCGCCACGCGCGCACCAGGTCGAGCCCGTCGATGTCCGGCATCACGAGATCCTGCAGGATCACGGACGGCTTGACCTCCCGCGCAACCGCCATCGCGCGCTGCGCGTCGGTGCAGACATGCAGCACGATGTCGCTCTCCGCCACGATCGAGCGGCGGATCACTTCGCCGACGAATGCCTGATCGTCGACGAGAAGGACCGAGATATCGGATTCCATCGAATTCGACGCATTTTCCCCATTTGCTTCAATCATATATTTACTAGCACTACTTAATCGTTGCCTTTCCGTCGAACCATGCCGCGTTTTCGCTTGCCTTGCCGGCCCATCCGTCTCGGGCCCCCCTGTTTCGGTCCAGCTGTCCGGGTTTGCCCCATTACTTCTCAAAATAGTTATAAGCACCTGATATTAAATGAAATTAGATCAGATTGCTTATCTCAACAAGGTTCATCCCCAGAACCGGTGCGAGAATGCGCGGCACGCTGACGCGCAAGGGGGTTTCGCGTTGCACAAAATTTGATCGAGATTGTCCGACGAATGCGCGAGATGCAAAAAAGTATCGGTCGATGGTTTCATTTTTGGTGGCGATGCGCACCCTGTCCGGCTACTTTTCGTGTTAACGATGACAGAACGATGTTCGCCCGCCATCCGGGGCGACCTCGATACGGAGACAAGCGATGATCCAGGTTCCCCGCGCCGCGCAGTCGCGCGCCGCCACCGCCGCGATGCCGGCGCGCGCCCCGCGCGCGTGACGCGCCGAACCGCGCGCGAGCCGCCTCCATGCAACCCGATCTGGAACTCGTGGCCGTGCGCCGCGACGAATCCTTCAAGGTCTGGTCCCACGGCTATCCGTATCGCACGGTCCGTTGGCACTTCCATCCCGAGTACGAGATCCACCTGATCACGGCCACCACCGGCCGGATGTTCGTCGGCGACCACATCGGCGCGTTCGTGCCCGGCAACCTCGTGATGACCGGCCCGAACCTGCCGCACAACTGGGTCAGCGACGTGCCGCCCGATGCGACGATCGACGAGCGCTGCCTGGTGGTGCAATTCGACGCGGACTTCATCGCGCGCTGCATCGACGTGTTCCCCGACCTGCGCGAAATCCGCGCGCTGCTCGACGAATCGCGCGCGGGCCTGCTGTTTCCGCCCGCCACCGGCGCGGCCGCCCAGCCGCTGCTCGTCGGCCTCATCGATGCGCGCGGCATGCGCCGCGTGGTGCTGTTCATGCAGCTGCTCGAACTGCTCGCGGGCTGCCGCGCGCGCCGCCGGCTCGCGAGCGTCGCCTGGCGCACCGATCCCGGCGATTATGCGTCGAGCCGCATCAATCCCGTGCTCGCCTACCTCGGCGAGCACTTCGCGCAGCCGCTGCGCGAAGCCGATCTCGCGCAACTGGCCGGCCAGAGCGTCAGCGCGTTCTCGCGCACGTTCCGCCGCCATACCGGCCTGACCTTCGTGCAGTACGTGAATCGCCTGCGCATCAACCTCGCCTGCGAACTACTCGCGACCGACACGCTCAGCATCACCGAGATCTGCTATCAGGTCGGCTTCAACAACCTGTCGAATTTCAATCGCCAGTTCCTGCTGCTCAAGGACATGCCGCCGTCGAAGTTCCGCGCGTACCAGCAGCTGAACCTGCAGCGCGCGGCCGGACCACCCGCGCGGCGCGGCGACTTCGGCGCGCACGCGCTGCGCTAGCCGCCGCTTCTTCACGCTTCCTGCCGCTTTCGCTTCGGACGCCGGGCCACCCGCCCGGCGCGGGCCCGGTCGCGCCCGCGCGCCGAAGCCGCACCGGTTTCGCCGCGACCGCCACATCGACTTACGATACGGAGACATCCATGTTGACGAAAACCCTGCTTCCGCTGCGCGCGGCCGCCTGCGCGCTCGCCTGCGGCGCCGCATTCGCGAGCGCGGACGCCGCCGCCGCGCCGCTGCGGATCGGCATGACGTTCCAGGAGCTGAACAACCCGTATTTCGTCACGATGCAGCAGGCGCTCAACGACGCCGCCGCGTCGCTCGGCGCGCAGGTGTTCGTGACCGACGCGCATCACGACGTCGGCAAGCAGGTCAGCGACGTCGAGGACATGCTGCAGAAGAAGATCGACATCCTGCTCGTCAACCCGACCGATTCGGCCGGCATCCAGGGCGCGATCACGGCGGCGAAGAAGGCCGGCGCGGTCGTGGTCGCGGTCGATGCGAATGCGAGCGGGCCGGTCGACGCGTTCGTCGGCTCGAAGAATTTCGACGCGGGCGCGCTGTCGTGCGACTACCTCGCGAAGGCGATCGGCGGCAGCGGCGCGGTCGCGATCCTCGACGGCATTCCCGTCGTGCCGATCCTCGAACGCGTGCGCGGCTGCAAGGCGGCGCTCGCGAAGTATCCGAACGTGAAGCTGGTCGCCACCCAGAACGGCCGCCAGGAACGCGCGACCGCGCTCTCGGTGACCGAGAACATGATCCAGGCCAACCCGGCGCTCAAGGGCATCTTCAGCGTCAACGACGGCGGCGCGATGGGCGCCCTCGCGGCGATCAACGTGTCGGGCAGGGACATCAAGCTCACGAGCGTCGACGGTGCGCCCGAAGCGATCGCGGCGATCCGCAAGCCCGATTCGAAGTTCATCCAGACCGCCGCGCAGTTTCCGCGCGACCAGGTGCGGCTCGCGCTCGGCATCGCGCTCGCGCGCAAGTGGGGCGCGGCCGTGCCGAAGGTCGTGCCGGTCGACGTGAAATCGATCGACCGCAGCAACGCGGCCGGCTTCAGCTGGTGAGCGCCGTGGCCGCGCGCGAGGCCCCCGCCGTGGCGCCGCTGCTGAAGCTGTCCGGCGTCGCGAAGCGCTTTCCCGGCGTGCAGGCGCTGCAGGACATCGATCTCGAGATCGCCCCCGGCGAGATCCACGCGCTGCTCGGCGAGAACGGCGCGGGCAAGTCGACGCTGATGAAGATCCTGTGCGGCATCCATGCGCCCGACGCCGGTGCGATCGTCCTCGACGGCGCGCCGCGCCGCTTCGCGCACTATCGCGACGCGGTCGCGGCCGGCATCGGCATCGTGTTCCAGGAGTTCAGCCTGGTGCCCGCGCTCGACGCGGTCGACAACCTGTTCCTCGGCCGCGAGACGCGCACCCGGCTCGGCCTGCGCGACCGCGCCCGCATGCGCGCGGACGCCGCGCAGCGGTTCGCGCGGCTCGGCGTCGCGCTCGATCTCGACGCGCCGGTCGGCGCGCTGTCGGTCGCGCAGCAGCAGTTCGTGGAGATCGGCAAGGCGCTCGCGCTCGACGCGCGCCTCCTGATCCTCGACGAACCCACCGCGACGCTCACGCCGGCCGAGGCCGGTCACCTGTTCGCGATCATGCGCGAGCTGCGCGCGCGCGGCGTGTCGATGATCTTCATCTCGCACCACCTCGACGAGATCTTCGCGGTGTGCGACCGCATCACCGTGCTGCGCGACGGCCGCCGCGTCGGCATGACGGCCGTCGCCGACACCGACGTCGGCCGGCTCGTCGAGATGATGGTCGGCCGGCGCATCGAGCAGAGCTTCCCGCCGAAGGCATCGCCGCGCGCCGCTGCGCCGGGTACCGCCGCGCCGCTCGCGCTCGACGTGCGCGCGCTGCAGTTGCGCCGCGACGCGCCGGTGCTGCGCTTCGCGCTGCGCGAAGGAGAGATCCTCGGCTTCGCGGGTCTCGTCGGCTCCGGGCGCACCGAGGCCGCGCTCGCGGTGCTCGGCGCAACGCGCGCGCACCGCAAGGAGATCCGCCTCGGCGGCCGCGCCGCCGCGCTGCGCGATCCCGCCGACGCGCTCGCGGCCGGCATCGGCCTGCTGCCGGAAAGCCGCAAGACCGAGGGGCTCATCACGCGCTTCTCGATCCGCGACAACATCTCGCTCAACAACCTCGGCACGTATCGCGCGTGGCGCTGGCTCATCGACCGCCGCCGCGAGGCGGACGCGACCGCCGAAATCATGCGGCGCGTCGGCGTGAAAGCGCCGTCGATGCACGTCGCCGCCGGCACGCTGTCGGGCGGCAACCAGCAGAAGGTCGTGATCGCCCGCTGGCTCAACCATCACGCGCGGATCCTGATCTTCGACGAACCCACGCGCGGCATCGACATCGGCGCGAAGGCCGACATCTACCACCTGATGCGCGCGCTCACCGCACGCGGCTATTCGATCCTGCTGATCTCGTCGGAACTCCCCGAGATCGTGGGCCTGTGCGACCGCGTCGCGGTGTTCCGCCAGGGCCGCATCGAAGCGCTGCTCGAAGGCGACGCCATCACCCCGCACGCCGTGATGACCCACGCGACCACGGCCGCACAAGGAGACAGGCATGACCCCGCGTAATCCCTCTTCCGCCACCGCCCCCACCGCCGCGGCCGCGGCCGCGCTCGCCGCACCCGCGCGCCTGCGGGCCCGGCTGCGCCGCTCGCCCGTCTGCTATCCGCTCGTCGGGCTCATCGTCGTCTGCGTGGCGATGACGCTCGCCAGCGACAGCTTCCTGTCCGCCGCCAACCTCGAGAACGTGCTGCGCCAGGTGTCGATCAACGCGATCATCGCGGTCGGCATGACCTGCGTGATCCTGACGGGCGGCATCGACCTGTCGGTCGGCTCGGTGATGGCGCTGTCGGGCACGCTCGCCGCCGGCCTGATCGCGAGCGGCGTGAACGCGCTCGCGGCGCTCGGCCTCGGGCTCGCGGCCGGCCTCGGCTTCGGCCTCGCGAACGGCCTGTTCGTCGCGTTCGCCGGCATGCCGCCCATCATCGTCACGCTCGCGACCATGGGCATCGCGCGCGGCCTCGCGCTGATCTATACCGGCGGCTACCCGATCGACGGCCTCCCCGACTGGCTCGGCCTCCTCGGCAGCGGCAAGCTCGCCGGCCTGCAGGCCCCCGTGCTGATCATGCTCGCGGTCTATGCGCTCGCCTGGCTCGCGCTCGAACGCATGCCGTTCGGCCGCTACGTGTATGCGATCGGCGGCAACGAGCAGGCGACCCGGCTGTCCGGCGTGCGCGTCACGCGCGTGAAGCTGATCGTCTACGGCCTGTCCGGCCTCACCTCGGCGCTCGCCGGCATCGTGCTCAGCGCCCGCCTGATGAGCGGCCAGCCGAATGCGGGCGTCGGCTTCGAACTCGATGCGATCGCCGCCGTCGTGATGGGCGGCACCTCGATCGCGGGCGGCCGCGGCGCGATCCTCGGCACGCTGATCGGCGCACTGCTGCTCGGCGTGCTCAACAACGGCCTCAACATGGTCGGCGTCAATCCCTACGTGCAGAACGTGATCAAGGGCGGAATCATCCTGCTCGCGATCTACATCAGCCGCGAACGCCGCCCCTGAGCCTTTCCCCTACCCGCTCTTCCCGACAGGATCGACCATGACCGAACCCACCCCCCCATCGATGACCGCGATCGTCTGCCACGCGCCCGAGGACTACCGCGTCGAACGCGTCGCACGGCCGCGCGCCGGCCCGAACGAACTGGTGATCCGGATCGCCGCGTGCGGGATCTGCGCGAGCGACTGCAAGTGCCACGCGGGCGCGAAAATGTTCTGGGGCGGCCCGAGCCCGTGGGTCAAGGCGCCCGTGATTCCCGGCCACGAATTCTTCGGCTACGTCGACGAACTCGGCGAAGGCGCGGCCGCCCACTTCGGCGTCCGCGCCGGCGAGCGCGTGATCGCCGAGCAGATCGTGCCGTGCGGCGCGTGCCGCTATTGCCGCGGCGGCCAGTACTGGATGTGCGAGGTCCACCACATCTTCGGCTTCCAGCGCGGCGTGGCCGACGGCGGCATGGCCGAGTACATGCGGATCCCCGCGACCGCGCGCGTGCACCGGATCCCCGACGGCATCTCGATCGAGGACGCCGCGATCATCGAGCCGCTCGCCTGCGCGATCCACACCGTCAATCGCGGCGAGATCCAGCTCGACGACGTCGTCGTAATCGCGGGCGCGGGGCCGCTCGGCCTGATGATGACCCAGGTCGCGCGGCTCAGGACGCCGCGCAGGCTGGTCGTGATCGACCTCGTCGACGAACGGCTCGCGCTCGCGCGCGCGTACGGCGCGGACCTGACGATCAACCCGCGCGACGAGGATGCGTTGGCCGCCGTCCGCGCGCTGACCGGCGGCTACGGCTGCGACGTCTACATCGAGACGACCGGCGTGCCCGCCGGCGTCACGCAGGGACTGGAGCTGATCCGCAAGCTCGGCCGCTTCGTCGAGTTCTCGGTATTCGGCGCGGAAACCTCGGCCGACTGGTCGATCATCGGCGACCGCAAGGAACTCGACGTGCGCGGCGCGCATCTCGGGCCATACTGCTATCCGATCGCGATCGACCTGCTCGCGCGCGGCCTCGTCACCTCGAAGGGCATCGTCACGCACGACTTCTCGCTGGAGGAATGGGACGCGGCGATCCGCACCGCGCAATCGCTCGATTCGATCAAGGTCCTGCTGCGGCCCGCGCGCTGAGCCGCGCGCGCCGGCCCACCCTGCCCGGCGGCCATCTGACGGAGCACGCATGGAATATGTCATCGGTGTCGACATCGGCACCCAAAGCACCAAGGCGCTGATCGCGGACCGGCACGGCGCGCTCGTCGCGCAGCACGCGTCGCACTACCAGCCAGACACGCCCCGGCCGTTCTGGGCCGAACAATGGCCGTCGGTGTGGCGCGATGCGCTCGCGGCAAGCGTCGCGCGCTGCGTGGCCGACGCGCAGGCGCGCGGCATCGCGCCGGGCGCGATCCGCGCGCTCGCCGTCAGCAGCCTGTACGGCGGCTCCGGGATCCCGGTCGACGACGCCGTGGAACCGCTGCATCCGTGCCTGATCTGGATGGACCGGCGCGCGACCGCGCAGGCCGACGCGGTGCGCGCGCGCCCCGATCTCGACCGGCTGCTCGCGATCACCGGCAACGGCGTCGACAGCTACTACGGCTACACCAAGATCCTGTGGCTGCGCGAGCACCGGCCGGACGTGTGGGCGCGCACCCGCTGGTTCCTGCCGCCGAACGCGTATCTCGCGTACCTGCTCACGGGCGAGATCGCGGTCGATCACAGTTCCGCCGGCAATCTCGGCGGCGTATACGACGTCGCGCGGCGCGCGTGGTCGCAGGAAGCGCTCGACCTGCTCGGCATTCCCGCGCGGATGATGCCGGAACGGCTCGTCGCCTCGTCGGACCCGGTCGGCGCGCTGCTGCCGGACTGGGCCGCGCGGCTCGGGCTCGACGCAGGCATCCCGGTGATCGCGGGCGGCGTCGACGCGGCGGTGGCGACCTTCGCGGCGGGCGTCACGCGGCCCGGCCAGCACGTCGCGATGCTCGGCACCAGCATGTGCTGGGGCTACCTCGACCATCGGGCGGATGCACGCCACGGGCTCGTCAGCATGCCGCACGTGTTCAACGGCGCGCATGACCTGTACGTGTTCGGCGGCGCGATCGCGGCGGGCGCCTCGGTCACCTGGTATCGCGAGCAGTTCTGCCAGGCCGAGATCGCGGCCGCGCGCGCGGAGCCCGACGGCGATCCGCACCGGCTGCTCGAAGCGCAGGCCGCGCGCGTGCCGGCCGGCGCGGGCGGCGTCACCTTCCTGCCCTACCTGATGGGCGAGCGCAGCCCCGTGTGGGATGCGCAGGCGAGCGGCGCGTTCATCGGCCTGAGCCTGTTCCATACGCGCGCGCATCTGTACCGCGCGGTGCTCGAAGGCGTCGCGTTCGCGCTGCGGCACAACATCGAGGCGGGGCGGCGCGGCACCGGCGCGCTCGACGAGCGGCTGATCGTGGTCGGCGGCGCCGCGCATTCGGACCTGTGGATGCAGATCATCGCGGACGTCACGGGCTTTCCGGTCTGGACCATCGAGCAGGACGTCGAGGCCGCGATGGGCGCGGCGCTGCTCGCCGCGCTCGGCGCGGGCCTCGTCGACGACGCGGCGGCGCGGCGCGGCTGGGTCACGCTCGCGGAACGCGCGCGCCCCGATCCGGAACGGCGCGCGCTGTACGACGCGCGCTTCGGCGTGTATGCGGACCTGTATCCGGCGCTGCGGCCGCTGATGCATCGGGTGAGCCCGTCATGACGGCGCGCGACGATTTCGCGGGCGCGACGGTGCTGGTCACGGGCGCGTCGAGCGGGATCGGCCTCGCGATCGTCGAGGCGCTGTGCGCGCGCGGCGCGCGGGTGCTTGCCGCCGCGCGCGACGCGGCGGCGCTCGAACGGATCGAGGCGGCCACCGGCTGCACGCCGTGCGTGCTCGATGTCGGCGACGAAGCGGCCATCGCCCGCACGTTCGCGACGCTCGACCCGCTCGACGGGCTCGTCAACTGCGCGGGCGTGGCGCACGTCGCGCCCGCGCTCGACACCGACGGCGCGGCGTTCGACGCGGTGATGGCGATCAATGCGCGCGGCGCGGCGCTGGTCGCGCGCCATGCCGCGCGCGCGATGATCGGCGCGGGCCGCGCGGGCAGCATCGTCAACGTATCGAGCCAGGCGGCGCTGGTCGCGCTCGACGGCCATCTCGCGTACTGCGCGTCAAAGGCCGCGCTCGACGCGATCACGCGCACGCTGTGCCTGGAACTGGGCCCGCACGGCATCCGCGTCAACAGCGTGAATCCCACCGTCACGCTGACGCCGATGGCCGAGCGCGCATGGCGCGACCCGGACAAGCGCGCCGATGCGCTGCGCGCGATACCGCTCGGCCGCTTCGCGCAGCCGCGCGACGTGGTCGAGCCGGTGCTGTTCCTGCTCGGCGACGCGGCCGCGATGATCAGTGGGGTGTCGCTGCCGATCGACGGCGGGTATACGGCGCGCTGATGCGTCCGCGCCGCACTTGCGCGCAGGGGCACGCACGGGACGCCCCCCGGTCCGACCGCATCATGCAAGGTGCGCCCGCGCCAACGGGCCACCGCTTCCGGCCCGCCCGCGCGGGCCTCAGCCGCCGCGCCGGACAGGCTCGTCGAGCAGTTGGCCAAAGCGCGCGAGACGCGGGCGATAGGCATGCGCCGGGTCGAGAGAAAACGCGACGCGTCGCGTGCGCCCCATGATCTCCTCGCGCGGAAAGAAGCCGTAACAGCGCGAGTCGGCGCTGTTGTCGCGATTGTCCCCCAGCATCAGGTACTCGCCCGGCGGGACGCGTGGGTCGCGCCGGCGCGCGTAGGCGTAGAAGTGCGCGTCGTCGTCGGACCATGCGCTGATGCGCATCGCGGGCACGTTGAGCAGGTGGCCCCGCGCGTGCGCGTCATACGCACCCCCGCGCGCAAGCGGCGCGCATCGATCGATCAGCACCACCTGCATCGGCGCGACCGGCGGCGCCTGCAGCAAGCGGGCCGCCAGCGTGGTTCCGCAAAACCCGGCGCCGACGATCGCCACGGTCTTCATCCCGGGCCCCGTCATCGATCACGCACGCGCGGCACGCCGGCGGCCTGCCCGCCCCCACGATCGCAAACCGGGCGCGCCCCGCCCCCGCTCAACGCTTGCGCACCACCATGAGCCGCAGTTCCGTCATGTCCTCGATCGCATAGCGGATGCCCTCGCGGCCGAGGCCCGAGTCCTTCACGCCGCCGTAGGGCATGTTGTCGACGCGGAACGACGGCACGTCGTTGATCACGACGCCGCCGACCTCCAGCTCGTCCCACGCGCGCTGGGCATGCGCGAGCGAATCGGTGAACACGCCGGCCTGCAGCCCGAAGTCGCTGTCGTTCACGCGCGCGAGCGCCTCGTCGAAATCGCTGAAGCGTTCGAGGATCGCGACCGGCCCGAACGCTTCCTTGCGATACAGATCCTGCTCGCGGCCGACCTGTTCGAGCAGCGTCGCCTCGAACATCGCGCCGTCGACCTTGCCGCCCGCGACGATCTTCGCGCCCGCCGCGACCGCCGCATCCATCCAGCCCGACAGGCGGCGCGATTCCGATTCCGAGATCATCGGCCCGACGAAGGTCGCCGGATCCTTCGGGTCGCCCATCTTCAGCGCACGCACCTTGGCGATCAGCTTCTCGCGCAGCGCCTCGTAGAGATCGGCGTGCACGAGGATGCGCTGCACGCCGATGCAGCTCTGACCGGACTGGTAGTACGCGCCGAACGCCAGCCGCTCGACCACGTAGTCGAGCGACGCGCGCTGGTCGGCGTCGACGATCGCGGCCGCGTTGCCGCCCAGCTCCAGCACCACCTTCTTCTTGCCGGCCTTGCGCTTCAGATCCCAGCCGACGGCGGGCGACCCCGTGAACGACAGCAGCTTGAAACGCTCGTCGGTGGTGAACAGGTCCGCGCCGTCGCGATGCGCGGGCAGCACCGAGAACGCGCCCTTCGGCAGGTCGGTCTCGGCCAGCACCTCGCCGATGATCAGCGCGCCGATCGGCGTGCGGCTCGCGGGCTTGAGCACGAACGGGCAGCCCGCCGCGAGCGCCGGCGCGACCTTGTGCGCGGCGAGGTTCAGCGGGAAGTTGAACGGCGAGATGAACGAACACGGGCCGATCGGCACGCGCTTCGTGTAGCCCGTATAGCCGCGCGCGCGCGCCGAGATCTCCAGGTTCAGGATCTCGCCGTCGAGGCGCACCGCCTCTTCCGCCGCGACGCGGAACGTATCGATCAGTCGCGTGACTTCCCCCTTGGCGTCGTTGATCGGCTTGCCCGCCTCGATGCACAGCGCCTCGGCCAGCTCGTCGAAACGCTCGCGAAACCGCGCGACGCAGTGATCGAGCACGGCCTGCCGCTGGTACGCGGCCATCTCGCGCAGCGGCTTCTGCGCCGCCACCGCGGCCGCGATCGCCGCGTCGATCGCGGCCGCGTCGGCCAGCGCGACACGCGTGGCGACCTGGCCGCCGTACTTGTCGGTGACTTCGAGATCGGTGTTGGCGTACACCGCTTCGTTGGCGAGGTAATACGGATAGGCTTCCTTCAGCATGACGTCACTCCTTCCGTGAGCCGTGGATTCAAAGCGCCGCCGACAACCGCTTGATCTCGCGGTTCAGCACGCGTTCGTTGTCCGAGTAATCGATCGGCACGTCGATCAGATGTACGCCCGGCGTCGCGAAGCAGTCGCGCAGCAGCGGCTCCAGCTGCTCGGCGGCCTCGACGCGATGCCCGTGCGCGCCGTAGCTTTGCGCGTAGGCGACGAAGTCGGGGTTCTGCAAGGTCATCGCGTAGTCGGGGAAATTCATGTTCTCCTGCTTCCAGCGGATCATGCCGAACGCATCGTCGCGCACGATCATCACGACGAGGTCGAGCTTCAGGCGCACCGCCGTCTCCAGCTCCTGCGAATTCATCATGAAGCCGCCGTCGCCACACACCGCGATCACCTTGCGCTGCGGATGCACGATCCTGGTCGCGATCGCCGACGGCAGGCCCGCGCCCATCGACGCGAGCGCGTTGTCGAGCAGCAGCGAGTTCGGCTCGTGCGCGCGCCAGTAGCGCGCGAACCAGATCTTGTACATGCCGTTGTCGAGGCACACGATGCCGTCGACGGGCAGCGAGCGGTACAGGTCGTGCACGATCCGCACCGGATACATCGGGAAGCGCGGATCGTGCTGGCCCTTGGCGAGATGCGCGTCGAAATGCGCCTTGATCATCAGGAAGCGCTCGAAATCCCAGTGCGGCCGCGGCGCGATCGCCTCCTTCATCTGCCACACCGCGTTCGCGATGTCGCCGACCACCTCGATCTGCGGGAAATAGACGGGATCGACCTGCGCGCCGAGGAAGTTCACGTGGATCACGGTCTTGTCGTCGGTGCGCATGAAGAACGGCGGCTTCTCGATCACGTCGTGGCCGACGTTGATGATGCAGTCCGCATGCTCGATCGCGCGGTGCACGAAATCGCCGTCCGACAGCGTCGCGTTGCCGAGCCACAGCGGATGGGTCTCGTCGATCACGCCCTTGCCCATCTGGGTCGTGAAGAACGGGATGCCCGTCTGGTCGACGAACTCGGCCAGCATCTTGCAGGTGGTCTTGCGGTTGCCGCCCGCGCCGATCATCAGCAGCGGATGGCGCGCGCGCTGGATCGCGTCGACCGCGTACGCCACGGCCTTCTCCTCGGCCACCGGCCGGCGGCTGTGGCTGGCCGGGATCGGCTTGCCGTCGCCTTCCTCGTGCGCGATGTCCTCGGGCAGCTCCAGGTGCGTCGCGCCCGGCCGCTCCTCCTCCGCGCGGCGGAACGCCTCGCGCACGGCCGACGGGATGTTGCCGATCGACACGATCTGGCGCGTGAGCTTGGTGAGCGGCTGCATCATGCCGACCACGTCGACGATCTGGAAGTGCCCCTGCTTGCTCGACTTGATCGGCTTCTGGCCGGTGATCATCAGCATCGGCATGCCGCCCAGCTGCGCATACGCGGCAGCGGTCACGAAGTTGGTCGCGCCCGGCCCGAGCGTGGCGAGGCAGACGCCGGTGCGGCCCGTCAGGCGTCCGTAAGTCGCCGCCATGAAGCCGGCCGCCTGCTCGTGGCGGGTCAGCACGAGCTTGATGCCGGAACGCCGCAGCGATTCGAGCAGATCGAGGTTTTCCTCGCCGGGAATGCCGAACACATATTCGACGCCTTCGGCTTCCAGCGCCTTCACGAACAGATCCGATGCTTTCATGGGGACTCTCGGTTGGTGCCGCTCGCCCGGCCTACGGGCGAGGCGGCGTGGGCAACGCGCGGGCCGGCCTACGGCCCGCGCGATTCGTCACGACCACTCACACGTACATGAATCCTTGCGGTACGGCCGCGCCATTGCGCGCGCGGCGCGGCCCCGCCTCGCGGAGCCGGACGGCAGCGCCGGGCGGGCCCGGCGGATCCGAGCAACCGATTGTAGAAGATCGCGGCGAACGGTGCAGCGCGCCCGTTCAGCCCGCCGCGCCGCGCCCGTGCTGCGCCGCGATTTCCTGCAGGTCGAGATCGCGTTCGAGGTTGTGCAGCATCTCGTCGTGGATCCGGCCGCTGCGATGCAGGCGCAGCAGCTCCGCGCGGCCGGCCGCGATCGCGGCCAGCACCACGTCGAAGTGCGCATGGCGATCGGCCGCCGGAAACTCGGCTTCGTCCTGGTGACGCGCGGTGATGGTCGCGCGATAGGTGTACTGCTCGAGCAGGCGCGGGTGGATCAGGTTGCCGGCCGCGTCGCGCACCAGCGGCTCGACCACCGCCAGCTGCGCCGCCTCGACGAGCGCCCAGGTGCGCGGCTCGGTCAGGTGCCGCTGCGAATGCGCATCGGCGTCGTCGAGCCGCAGCAGGCGGATCAGTGGGCCGATCGTGACGCCTTGCAGCAGCACGGTCACGAGGATCACGGCGAACGACGCGACCAGGATCAGGTCGCGCCCCGGCATCGCCTCGGGCAGCGACAGCGCGATCGCGAGGGTGACCACGCCGCGCATCCCGGCCCAGCTCATCACGGTGGCCGCCTTCCAGCTCGCGGGCGCGCTGCCGCGCCCGAACAGCCGGGCAGGCAGCTTCAGGCCCTCGACCGCGAAAATCCAGACGAAGCGCGACCCGATCACGGCGGCCAGCACCGCGAGCAGCGCGGGCGTCATCGTCGCGAACACCTCGCCGAGCCCGCCGAGCCGCACGATCACGCCGCGCAGCGACAGGCCGATCAGCACGAACACGAGCGCCTCGAGCAGGAACACGATGACCTGCCAGAACGCGGTGCCGCGCATGCGCACCGCGGCCGAGAACACCTCGTGCTGGTGCCAGCCGAGCATCAGCCCCGTCGTGACCGTCGCGATCACGCCCGACACCTCGCACATCTCGCCCGCGATATAGCTGATCCACGCGGCGATCACCGCGGTGGTGATCACCAGGTAGTCGTCTTGCAGCAGCTTCAGGAAACGCACGACGAGCCAGCCGACGATGAAGCCGACCGCGACACCGCCGACGCCGAGTTCCGCGAAGCGGATCAGCGCGTGCTCGAAGCTGAACACGCCCGTGAGCGCGGCCGCGACCGCGAAGCGGAACAGCACGAGCCCGGCCGCGTCGTTCAGCAGGCTCTCGCCTTCGAGCAGCACCATCAGCCGGCGCGGCAGCGCGACGCGTTCGAGCACCGCCTTCGCGGCGACCGCGTCGGGCGGCGAGACGATCGCGCCGAGCGCGAAGCACGCGGCCCACGGCAGGCCCGGCGCGACCCAGTGCACGGCGACGCCGACCACGAAGGTGGTGAACGCCACCGCGCCGATCGCGAGCAGCATGATGCCGCCGAGGTTGCGCTTGAAGTCTTCCCAGACCGAGAAGTACGCGCCGTCCATCAGCAGCGGCGGCAGGAACACGATCAGCACCAGCTCGGGATCGAGATTGATGGGCGGCAGGCCCGGGATGAAGGCGATGCCCGCGCCGCCGACCAGCAGCGCCGCGGCGGGCGGCAGGCGCAGGCGCTTCGCGACGAGTTCGAGCGCGATGATCGCGAGGAAGGACAGCAGGACCAGCTTGAATGCCTCGACGGGGGCCATGGATTCGCCTTCGATCAATGGGGATGACGGCGCCGCGCCGTCGATCGCGCGATTACATCATGAGGCTTACAGAACGTCGAGCGCCGGATTGTCAAATTCCTTCATGGCCGCGTGAAATGCGGGCATTTCGTCATCCTCAGCGCATCGCTGTGCGCGAATTGCGCGCACAACAGTCGCGTTTCGTGGATTTTTGTCATTCGCCTGCAAAAAAGGCCGGGCGGGACTAGCAACGCCGGGGGGAAAAAAGGCATGCTATATGGCGCCCATAACTGCAGCTCATTCACAGACAGGAGAAGCCCGCCATGCGTTCGGCCTTGATCATCGGAGCCGGCTTCGTGTTGCTGGTGGCGAGCCTCTATCTGTCGCGCTCGCTCGGCAATCAGGACGGCCGGGCGTTCGGCACCGCCGCCTCGTTTTTCCTGCCGGTCTGGTTCCTGATCTCGGCGGCGAACATGTTCATCGGCGTTTACCGCGTGGGCTATACGTTTAATGACGAGCTGCCGATTTTCGCGCTGATCTTCCTGCTGCCCGCGATCCCGGCCGGCCTGATCTGGTGGCATCACCGCTAGGCTCCGTTCACCTGTTCGCCGGCGACCTTGCCGGGTGAACTCGCCTGACGCCGGGCGTCAAGCTCACGTTTGGCTTTCGTCAACGATTCAAATCAATTCCACGCGAACGGGCATGGCCTCCGGCTTCATCGTCAACCGCCCGTTCCCGTCGGGAAATCGCCGCCGAGGCCCGGGCGCGCATGGGCGCCCGGGATCCTCGTCGCGAATCGGTTGGGCCGAAAGCGGCGGCCGGCCCAACGTCCTCGATTACTGCCAGCCCGGGTGGTGCGCCCGGTAGTATTCCAAGGCAGCGCCGCGCTCCTGCTCAGCCTGTTGCGCCAACTTTTCCGCGCGGGCCATGTGGCCGCCGAACTCGCCGCCGTGCTCCTGCTGTATGACGTGCATCTCGCCAATGGCTTGCTGCAAATCATGCGTCGCAGCCATCGCCTTATTATGAAGTTCGTCAGCAAAGGCGCCGGACGCAACCAGCATCGATACGATCAGGACAGTGACCTTTTTCATCGTAGTTCCTTGAAATATTGAATGGACGGCAAGATAGTTAACGCGCGGCAATCAGCCCGGCCTACGCCGAACCGGGCGCCTGACAACAATTCACGTTCCAGAAGCGCGCCTGCCGGCGCAAGGGCCTGTCGCGCCGCCGCACTCACGGCCCCCGGCCGCGCGTCACCCGCGAAGACAGATGGCCTGCGCTCTCCGAGCGCGCCGATCTCCCGAAACGGGAATGCGCGCTGGCATGATGAGCCGTCGTTCAGCACCCGCGATACGAGAATCGCGCGCGCCTCCGGTCGCGCGCGACGGCCTCATCAGTGTCGCGGAAGCGGGGGCTCCGCCTGCGACAACGCGGACCGGCGTCGCGTCCGCGCGAAGTACAGCGCGCTTAGCAGGATCAGGAATGGCACGCCGAAGATCAGCGTCAGGTGAAACTCGGCCGTGAAGTACGTCGTCCCCATGATGGCGAGCATCAACCCCGCACCGAGCAGTGTCAGCAGCGGAAATCCCGCCATCCTGAAACCGGGCGCGGGGCGGCCGCTGCGCGCCCAGGCACGGCGAAAAAAGTAATGCGTGACGAAAATCATCATCCACGTAAACATCGCACCGAACATCGAGATGGCCATCATGATGGTAAAGGACGCATTCGGGTAGATGACGCTCACGATCGTCGCCACCGCGATGCCCGCCGTCGACAACAGCAGCGCCCCGAGCGGCACGCCCCGGCTGTTGACTTCACCCAGGCCGCGGGGCGCATGGTTGGCGCGCGCGAGACTGAACATCATTCGGGTTGTGATGTAGAGCTGGCTGTTCATCGCCGACAGCGCCGCGACCAGCACGACGAAGTTGATCACCCCCGCCGCGCCCGGCATGTGAATCGCGGCCATCACCTTGACGAACGGACTTTCGTCACGGCCGGCGACGGTCCAGGGGACGATCGCCATCATCAAGGCAAGCGTGATCAGATAGAACAGGACCAGACGAACGGCCGTCGAGCGAAAGGCGCGCGTGACGGCGCGCTCGGGATCCCGAGCCTCGCCCGCGGCCACCGCGATCATCTCGATGCTCAGGTAGCTGAAGATCGAGACGATAACGGCAACCCACATGCCCCATACGCCATGAGGGAAAAATCCGCCTGCGTCGACGTAATGGCGAAAGCCCGCCGCCGAGGCGCCGCCATCCGCAGACGCGACGAGCGACGGGTTCACGAAGACGACATAGCCGGCGATCACGATGAAAGCAACGATCGCGGTAATCTTGATCACCGAAAACCAGTATTCGATCGAGCCGAACACATCGACGCTCAATGCATTGACCAGCACGAGTACGCTGGAGAATCCGACGATCCACATCCAGCCCGGCACGGCGGGAAACCAGTACTTCATATAGAGCGCGACGGCCGTCACCTCGGTGCCGACGGCAAGGACGATGCACGCCCAGTACGCATAGCGCACGAGAAAACCCGCCAATGGGCTCAGATAGTGCTCGGCATAGGCGCCGAACGAGCCCGGGGTGGGATGGGCAACGGTCATTTCCGCAAGGCAGCCCATCAGCAGCAGCGAGATCACCGCACCGATCCCATAGCTGATCAACACACTCGGGCCGGCAAAACCGATCGCAAAACCGCTGCCGAGAAACAGGCCCGTTCCGATCGCCCCACCGATTGCAATCATCGACATCTGGCGGGCGCTGAGCGTGCGCTTGAGCCCGCCCTCCCGTACGGCAATCTGATCGAATCTTTCTTCCGAATTCATGGAATGTCTCCTCCGTCATTTGATATGGATTGCGATACATCCTGTGTTTTCGCCGATGCACGGCAGGCATGCATCGAACCCCGGCGGCGATCAGAACATGTGACGCAAGCCCACGGCCAAGCCGGTTTGATTGCTGCTGCCGGGCAACTCGGTGACCGCGCCGCCGGATACCTTGTTGTAGTCGACCGTGCCGTACACCTGGGTTGCCTTGGACAGCGCGTATTCGGCCTCGACCACACCCGTATAGCGCTTGCCGCCATTGCCGCCGATACCGTTGACGTTCTTGATGGTGTCCCGGTAGAACGCGCCGGTGACCGTAATCGCCGGATTGACCTGATACGTGAAGCCGGCGTAGCCGATCGTATCCTTGCGGGGATGGTCGACGAACGACCCGTAGCCCACCTGGCGACTCGGGTCGTTCAGGTACTGGTCGATCTCGCCCGTCGCGTCCATGCCGCCGACATAACCAAGGAAGATCGAAGCGGGCCCGACGACATAGCGGCCGGCAGCGCCCCACATCTGCTGGGCGTGGCTTTGCATGTCGCGGGTTTGCTGGTAGACGCCGCCCAAGGTCAGCGCGCCGGCCGTATATTCGCCGCGCACCCCCCAATACGCGTTTTCGCTGAGGCTGCCCACCTGACCGCCGAACCCGTAGCTCGCGCCGATGTTCAGGCCGCCGATCGTCTGGCTGTAGCTGACGGTGTTGCTCACGTACCCTTGCGTCAGGAAGTATGGCCAGTAGTTCGCCGTGTAGTTGCCGACCGTCAGCGGATCGAGATCCCCGAAGAGATTGAAGCCTTCCGTGGTTTGCCGGCCCATTTCGACCGTGCCGAAATTACCCTGCAGCCCGACATAGGCATAACGGTTGAACAACGTGTTCTTGCTGTCCAACTGGCCGGTCTCGGGTTCAAAACCACTCTCCAGACGGAAGATCGCCTTCAGGCCGTTGCCCAGGTCTTCCGCGCCTTTCAGCCCCCAGCGGCTGTTGGTAATGGCGCCGTTGGCCATCTGCACGCTGGCGTTGTCGTTCGCATCGGCATTCGTCGCGTACCGGATGCTTTGATCGACGATGCCATACAGCGTAACCGAGCTTTGAGCCGAGGCATGATCCGATACAGCCATGCACGCCACGGCTCCCGTTATCAGTACTCCAAACCTTTTCATGTGCTTCTCCTGTTTTACCTTTCTCTGCCCTGCCATCAAGCATGCAGACTAGGGGGTGCGGAACCTCGGTGGGGCAGTCCGAGTGTCCCGTGGTCTCCTGCGTTCAAACCTGCCCCACGAACCTCGTCTCCGGCATCGCCATCGCCATGACCGGCAAGCCGGCTTCACGCCCGGCCCTGCGTCATGAAGGCGAACCGAGCGCAACATAGGCAACCAGTTCGATGCGCATGCCGGGATGTGCAAAGCCTTGCACGGCCACACAGGCGCGGTTCGGATAGGGAGCCTCGAAAAAGGTGCGGTATTCGGCGTCGATGACCGCCATATCCCGTGCGTCGGCCATGTAGATCAGCACCTGCACGACATCCCGCATCCGAGCCCCCGCCGCCTTGACGGCGGAAGCGAGATTCGAGAACGTCAGCCGCGCCTGCTCCTCGATGTCGCTGCCCGCGATCGCGCCGCTGCGATCGACGGGGCCATGCGCCGTAAACATCATGCCGTTGGCACGGGTCGCCCACGAGAAGGGCTGATCGGGCTCGGGCAATTCGACCGGGATAATCTGGGGCATCACGATTCCTCGCATGATTTCATACGCAATCCGAAACAGATTCGGCCTCACAAGACCTTGCGCGTCCTCAGCACTTCGCCGATCGCACTGGCCACGCAATCGATATTGGCGTCGTTGAGGCCGGCCATGCACGCGCGGCCGGAGCGCAGCAGATAGACGCTCTTTCGCTCACGCAGAACGTCGACCTCGGCGGGCGTGAGGCCCGTATAGCTGAACATGCCGCGCTGCGCGACCATGTGGTCGAACGACATATGCGGCAGATGGGCCTCCAGCCGCTGCTTGAGCGCGAACCGCATACGCTTGATGCGCTCGCGCATGGCGGCCACGTCGCTCTTCCACAGCGCAAGGAGCATGGGATCGCTCAGCACCGTCGAGACCAACCGGGCGCCGTGGCCCGGCGGACTCGAATACATGCGGCGCACGCCGGCCTGGGCCTGGCCGAGCACGTTGGCGGCCTGCTTGTCGGTCGGACACACGACGGAGAGCCCCCCGCAACGTTCTCCGTAGAGCGAGAAATTCTTCGAGAACGAATTGCTCACCAGCAATGAAAGCGCGGCATCCGCCATGGCGCGGATCGGCCACGCATCGTCGGCGAGGCCGTCGCCGAAGCCTTGATAAGCCATGTCGAGAAACGGAATCAAATCCCGCTTCCCGCAGATCTCGACGATCTCGCTCCATTGCTCGCGCGAGAGATCGATACCGGTCGGGTTGTGGCAGCACGGCTGCAGCAGGACGATCGAGCGCGCCGGCAGGCAGGCGAACGTCGCCATCATTTCATCGAAGCGAATGCCATTGGTCGTCGCGTCGTAGTACGGGTAGGTGTGGACTTCGAGACCGGCGGACGCAAACAGGACACGGTGGTTGTCCCACGTCGGATCGCTGATCCAGATCGCGCTGTCCGGGAAATAGCGCTTGAGCAGTTCCGCACCGAGACGGATCGCACCGGACCCGCCGACGGTCTGGATCGTCGCGATCCGGTTTTCGCGCCGCGCGGCGCTGCCGGCGCCAAAGATCAGACTTTGCAGCGCCTGCCGGTAGCTCGCCATGCCTTCCATCGGCAGATACCCATACGCCGCGACCTGCTCGTTCACGCGGGCCGCAGCAGCGCGAACGCTGTCCAGGATGGGCAACATGCCCGTTTCGTCGTAGTACAGCCCAATGCTCAGGTTGACCTTGCGAGGCTCGGGATCGCTTTGAAACGTCTGGAAGAGCGACAGGATCGGGTCGCCCGGATAGGCAGGAATATGTTCGAACATGATCAACGATGGGTGCCGGTAGAAAAAAATTGCACAGGGGCGGGCAAGTACGGCACGCCGCCTCTCATGACTACGTGTTCGACGACATGTTATCGATGAAGAAATGAAATGTGCTTCAGACTCTGCGATAGATAAGGCCAACCTATGATAGGGTGTGCGAATCAAAAACCGGATTTCGGAAGATTCTGCGACATGAGCCTCGACCGCACCGATCTGCGCATACTCAGCCAGCTGGAGAACGACGGACGCATCAGCAATCAGGATCTGGCGAACGCCGTCGCACTGTCGCCATCGGCGTGCCTGCGGCGCGTCAAGCTGCTGGAAGAGCAAGGCATCATCGACGGCTACCGGTGCGTGATCTCGCCGAAAAGCATCGGTGTCGAGTTTGAAGCGCTGGTGCATGTGTCGATGCGCCCCGATGCCGACGACTGGCACGACAAGTTCGTGCAGGCGCTTCAGGAGTGGCCGGAAGTGGTCTCCGCGCAGGTCGTCACCGGTGCGTCGAACTATGTGCTGACGGTGCGCACCCGCAGTCTCGAGCACTTCTCCGATTTCGTCATGAACCGCCTGCATCGTGCGACGGGCGTCATGTTGATCAATTCCAGCATTGTCCTGGCGACGCTGAAGCGCGACGGCTCCGTGTTGGAACTAGCGGACAAGCGGGTATAGATCGCCGCGATGCTTTCAGGATTCGCACTCGAAGCTTGCAGAAATGTGATTCCGAGCGGCCTGGTCGAACGCCGACCTGCGCGTCGGCGACACGCACACTCTTTCGCGGCGGCTACGCCCGAGCGATGAAGCGCCATCGGTTCAACCGAAATAGCCGTGGACGCGCGACAGGGCAGCCGCTCGTCGACATGATCGGCTTCCGAAGCCGATCAATCAGTCATCCGAAAAGCCAGCGTGACCATCGATGACCGCTCGGGAACGGATGCGCAGGCGAACCCGCCCGCTCCGCGCCGGCGCGTTTGGCGGAAGTCGGCGCGCCGGTCCGGGGGCGCGCGGGCCATCCGTGCAGCAGCCCATTCCTCCGACCTGAACGCGAGCAATGCGCGACCACGCCCACGGCGATCCCGCGAGATCTCCCGATCATCAGACGATTCGTCGCGCCCGCGGGCCAGCAGGCGGCACGTCGGCGATGCCCTGCCGCGAACCTCCTCGGCACACATGCACGCGGGTGTTTCGGCGGAAACCCGGACCGCCCGCCTGGCACGGCGGAACCGATTCGACCGACATCCATACCGCGTCGCCCGGCAGCGTTCGAATCGTCCTGGCCCGTTCGTGAGTGGAAAAAATGCACGCGCCGCCGCCGCGCTAGTGCGGCGGCGGCAGCGCGCCGGCCCAGCGCGCGAGGCACGACACCACGTACAGCCCGAGCCCGACCAGCCCGCCCACCAGCGTGCCGTTGATGCGGATGTATTGCAGGTCCTTGCCGATGTTCAGCTCGATCTGCCGCGACATCTCGCGATCGTCCCAATGCCTGACCGTGTCGCTGATGTGGCGCGTCAGGAACGCGGCGAACTCGGGCGCCATCTCCCCCGCCGCGCGTTCGATGTGCTCGTTGGTCGAGGCGCGCAGCGACGGGCTCGCCGCGAGCCGCTCGCCCAGCCACGCACCGAGCGCGGCCGTCCGACC
The DNA here is from genome assembly GCF_058803765.1 of Burkholderia sp. GW821-FHT14F03. Classification (NCBI taxonomy): domain Bacteria; kingdom Pseudomonadati; phylum Pseudomonadota; class Betaproteobacteria; order Burkholderiales; family Burkholderiaceae; genus Burkholderia; species Burkholderia sp. GW821-FHT14F03. The sequence continues at coordinate 107,417 of NZ_JBXAPG010000020.1, read as the reverse complement.
GCGCAGCGTCGAATCCTCGCGCGCGAGATCGGCCTTCAGCCACGCGCGCAGTTGCGTCCACAACGCCTTTGCATACGAATTGAAAGCTTCGCCGTCGCGCAGGTAGCGCTTGATCTCCTCGCCCTTGTCGATGAAGGCCGGGTCGTGCCGCAGCTTCTCGACGAGCCGCGCGGCGGCCGCGTCGAAATGGCCGCGCAGCGCGTGGCCGGGATCGTCGGCGACCTGCGTGAGCACGCGGCTCACCGCGTTCGCGACCAGCTCCGCGCCATGCTCGCCGAGCCAGTTGGTCGGCAGCAGGCGCTCCGCCTTCGGATATTCGCCCTTGAGCCAGTCGACGATGTAGCCGGCGATCGCGGTGCGGTTGTCCGGATCGCGCAGCAACCGGACCAGCTGGGCGATCGCATCGTCGAGCAGCGCCTGGTGGCGGCCGTCGCGGGTCAGCGTCCCGAGGATCGCGCCCATCGACTGCGACAGGTCGACCTTGTCGAGCGCCGCGCGGAAGGCATCCTTGACGAAGGACTGGATCCGCGCGTCGTCGGTCATGTCGAGCGCGAACTCGAACAGTTTCGTCGCATACGCGCCGAGCAGCGTCGTATGTTCGGGCGCGCCCAACCATTGCGCGAAACGCGCGGCCGGATCGTGACGCTTGAGCAGCGCAATCAGCGAGGCGGAATCGAGGAACTTGTCGCGCACGAACGCGGCGAGGTTATCCGCGATCTTCTCCTTGTTGTTCGGAATGATCGCGGTATGGCGCGACACGAACGGAATCGGCACGCGGCGGAACAGCGCGACCACCGCGAACCAGTCGGCGAGCGCGCCGACCATCGCCGCCTCGGCCACCGCCTTCGCGCCGTCGACCCACAAGCCGGGCGGCAGGCACAGCATCGTGACGAACACGGCCGCCGCCGCGAAGAGCAGCGCGAGCGCGCGGCGCTTGCTGGTGTTCAGTTCGTGAAGCTTCGCGTCGGACATACGGATCGGATGGGTGAAGGTACGCGCGACGGCGCGCGGCGTTAGACCTTAGCATGACGCGCAAGGGACGCCCTACAATCTTCCCTCACGCCAACTCAACCCGCGCTGGGCGGGATCATGACGCATGCAGATACCGGATCTCAACCTTCTCGTCGCCCTCGATGCGCTGCTGCAGGAGGGCTCGGTCGTGGGCGCCGCTCAGCGGATGGGCCTGAGCGGCCCCGCGATGAGCCGCGCGCTCGCGCGGATCCGCGCGGCGACGGGCGACCCGATCCTCGTGAAGGCCGGGCGGCGCATGGTGCCGACGCCGCGCGCGCTCGCGCTGCGCGACGAGGTGCGCGGCGCGCTGGACGCCGCGCGCCGTGTGCTGCGGCCCGAGCGCGAGCTGGATCTGGCGACGCTCGACCGGCGCTTCAACCTGCACGCGAACGACACCTTCACCAGTTCGTTCGGCGGCGCGCTGCTCGATCGCGTGCGACGCGACGCGCCGCGCGCGGTGCTGCGCATGCTGCCCGAAAGCGCGACCGAGGACGACGTGCTGCGCGACGGCGACACCGATCTCTACATCAGCGCGATGCGGCCGCTGGGCGGGGATTTCCATGTGCAGCCGCTGTTCAGCACGCGTTTCGTCGGGCTCGCGCGCGACGACCATCCGATCTTCGACGATCCGATCACGCCCGCGCGCTTCGCGTCGTTCGACCAGATCAGCGTGTCGCGACGCGGGCGCGTGTCGGGGCCGATCGATCGCGCGCTCGGCGAGCTGGGGCTGCAGCGCACGGTCGCGCTCGTGGCGCCGACCTTCTACTCGGCCGTGTTCGCGCTCGGCAACTCCGGGCTGGTGCTGCCGCTGCCCGCGCACGTGGCGCGCAGCGTGAGCGACATGGGCCTGCGGGTGCGCGCCTTCGACCTGCCGCTGACACTCGACGAGATCGTGATCGTGCAGGCCTGGCATCCGCGCTTCCAGAACGACCCCGCGCACCAGTGGCTGCGACGGGTCATCCGCGACGCATGCGGACGCGCGCCGACGGACGGCGAAGGATGCGCTGACGACGCTCTCGTGCCGGACGACGCGCAAGCCCGCTCGAAGCAGGCGGGCGGCGCCGTTCGCCCCTGAACGTCACGTCGGGATCATGAAGTGCTCGCGGTCGCCTCGAAGGCGCCCCGCGCCGCCGGGCGGGACAGGACGCGGCGCGCGCCATGCGAAGGCGCGGCCGCCGCGCATCGGCAAGGGAGGCGTCGACGGCCGCCGCGGGTTTGCCGGAACAAACGCAAGCCAGCGTCCGATCGAGGCCGCGACGGCTTCCAGGAAAAGACCGTGCAGACGTCGCGGGAAAAGCGGCAGGCGGACTCGCGCCAGGCCCGCACCCTTCGCGCCGCCTCGCGCCGGCCCCGTTCGCCCCGCTACGCGAACGCTTCGAGCGACGCGAGCCGCCGTTCGTCGACCATCGATTCGATCAGCGACACCAGATCGTCGGTGAGCGGGTCGCAGATGCCGGGCGAGCGGTGCAGTTCGAGATCGGCCGCCGGCAGCGGCGGCAGCCCGTCCGTTTCGTCGAGCACGCGCCAGTTCTCGGGCAGCGTGCAGCGATCGATCATCGTCACGGCCGCGCCGTGGTTCACCGCGATCTTGATGCCGGTCGGGCTCTGGCTCGTATAGACGACGTGATACGGCCGCTCGGCCGTCGCGAGCGCCTGCAGCCCACGCTGCCGGTAGCAGCAGGTTTCGGGAAACAGCGCGAGCGGCACCGACGCATGCGCGCCGAGCGTGAAATCGCGGTGCGCGGCCCACACGACCTCGTGGCGGCCGAGCAGCCGCCCGCCCGCGTTCGGCCCGTGCCGCACGATGAGCGCGACGTCCAGCTCGCCGGCCTGCAGCCGGTCGAGCAATTCGAGCGAGGTCCGGCAATGCATGTGCAGGCGCGCGCCCGGCCGCAGCGCATAAAACGACTTCAACAGGTCCGGCAGCCACAGCTCCGCGTAGTCCTCGGGCAGCCCGAAGCGCACGACGCCGCGGTCGCTGCTCGTCTGCTTCAACGCGATGATCGCCTCGTTGTGCACCTGGATGATCCGCCGCGCGTGGATCAGGAAATTCTCGCCGTCGCGCGACAATTCGAGCCGCCGGCTGTTGCGCATGAACAAGTGCGTTTCGAGCCGCTCCTCGAGCGTGCGGATGCGCAGGCTGATGGTCGACTGCGTGCGATGCAGTTGCCGGGCCGCCGCGGTGAAGCCGCCGCTTTCGACGACGGCGACGAATGCCCGGATCAGTTCCGGATCGAGCGAACTCAGCTTCGACCAATCGGGCCGCGAGAAACCGCCGGGCCGCCCCAGGTTTTCCGTTCCGCAGGACGTTCCCTCGGAGGCGTGCCCCTCTCGGGGGGGCTGGCGCGAATCGACAGGTTTCTCAATGGCAGCCATCGGAATTACTCGCTTTCGAAAAGTAATGGGAAGACGAAAGATAGGGTTCGGAGTACGCCGATTGTTGTCCGGATGCGCTCGGCCCTCCAACCCCTGCCCGGGTATGACAAACCCGAAGCCGGCGCGCGAACGCGCACCCGCCGATCCTGTCGCGCTTGCCGTCGCGACGGCGGCCGCGGCCCGCCCGGCGGGCGTTTGCGCACCAGACCGAGGGCTTTCCCGGAGACGACGAAAACTCATACCTCGATCAGAAAACATCGATTCACCGGCCGCGCCGCGGCCCACCACAATCCAATCGCCTCACATCCAACCTTATCGACGAGACACCGCAATGACCGCATCCCAACCCAGGCAGCTCTACATCGGCGAAGGCTTCGAAGGCCCCGGCGTCAACCTCGCGCACATCAACGTGCTGGTCGGCCCGCGCGACGGCCCGGCCGGGCAGGCCTTCGCGACCGCGCTCGCGACGCCGTCGGCCGGCCATGCGCCGTTCGTCGTGATCGCGCAGCCGGGCGTGCCGACCAAGCCGCTCACGCTGTACGTGAACAAGGCGCAGATCGCCGGCGACTTCCACGGCAACGCCACCTGGGGCGCATCGCAGGCCGGCATCGCAAAGGCCGTGGCCGAAGCGCTCGAGAACGGCACGCTGCCGCCGGAAGCGGAGAACGACTGGGTCGTCGTATCGGCGAACTGGGTGAACCCGCAGACCGACGACCTCGACGCCGTGTTCGAGAATAACTACCGCGCGTGCCGCAACGCGATCGTCGCCGCGATGGAAGGGCTGCCGCATCGCGACGCCGTGTTCGCCGCCGCGCGCGACGTGTCGAATCCGTTCTACACGCCGAAAAAGAACTGACGGACAACGAACGGCCGGCACGGCCGTATCAGGAGGAAGCATGGAATACGTCCGCCTCGGCCAGTCCGGCCTGAAGGTGTCCCGCCTGTGTCTCGGCACGATGAACATGGGCACGCCCGAATGGAAGCCGTGGATCTTCGACGAAGCGCAGAGCGAACCGATCGTGCGCCGCGCGCTCGACGCCGGCGTGAACTTCATCGATCTCGCGGATTTCTATTCGACGGGCGTCGGCGAGGAAGTGGTCGGCCGCATCCTCAAGCGCAACGCGCGCCGCGAGGAGCTTGTCGTGACGACCAAGGTCGGCTACGACATGGGCAGTTATCCGAACGCGGGCGGCCATTCGCGCAAGCACGTGCTCGACGGCATCGACGGATCGCTGAAGCGGCTCGGGATGGATTACGTCGACATCTTCATGCTGCATTTCTTCGACGTGAACACGCCCGTCGAGGAAACGATGAGCGCGCTGCACGACATCGTGCGCGCGGGCAAGGCGCGCTACATCGGCGTGTCGACGATGTACACGTGGCAGTTCGCGAAAATCATGCAGGCCTGCGAACGCAACGGCTGGGACAAGCCGATCAACATGCAGTTGCAGCTCAACCTCGCGTATCGCGAGGAAGAACGCGAGATGGTGCCGTACTGCATCGACCAGGGCGTCGGCGTATCGGTGTTCAGCCCGCTCGCGCGCGGCCTCCTGACCTGCGAACCGCAATCGACGCGCAACCAGACCGATTTCTTCACCGCGCAGATGTACGGCGACGCGTCGTCGCTCGCGATCGCGGAATCGGTCGCGAAGGTCGCGAAGCGGCGCGGCGTGCCGCCCGCGCAGATCGCGCAGGCGTGGGTGCTGAGCCGGCCCGGCATCGCGAGCATGCTGGTGGGCGCCGATTCCGTCGCGCAGTTCGACAGCGCGCTCGGCGCGCTTGAAACGCAGCTCACCGAAGACGAACTACATGAACTGGAGCGCAACTACACGCCGTGCGACCTGATCAACGACTACACGGCCGGCAAGCGCATCGCGCGCGCGTCGCGTCCGGCGCAAGGCGTCTTCGCCGCAGACTGAAGCACTGAAGGAACCCAATCCAATGAACGAATTTCTGAGGACCGGCCATTACATCGGCGGTGAATGGCACGAATCGCATGGCGCGAGCGACGCAACCTATCCGGTGCTGAACCCGGCGACCGGCGAAACGATCGCGAAGGTCGCCAAAGGCGGCGCCGACGACACGCAGCGCGCGATCGACGCGGCCGCCCGCGCGTTTCCCGCATGGCGCGCGCTGACCGCGAAGGAGCGCGGCGCGCGCGTGAAGCGCTGGGGCGAGCTGATGCTCGAACACCGCGACACGCTTGCCGAGCTGCTGACGCGTGAACAGGGCAAGCCGCTGGCGGAAGCGCGCGGCGAAGTGGCCTACGCGGCGAGTTTTCTCGAATGGTTCGCGGAAGAAGCGAAGCGCATGTACGGCGACGTGATTCCGAGCCCGAAGCCGAACGCGCAGATCGTCGTCACGCGCGAGCCGGTCGGCGTCGTCGCGGCGATCACGCCGTGGAATTTCCCGCTCGCGATGATCACGCGCAAGGCCGGCCCCGCGCTCGCGGCCGGCTGCACGATGGTGCTGAAACCGTCGGAAGAAACGCCGCTGTCGGCGTTCGCGCTCGCGGTGCTCGCCGAACGGGCGGGTGTGCCGGCGGGTGTGTTCAACGTCGTGTCGGGCGACGCGGTCGCGATCGGCGAGACGCTGACGAGTTCGTCCGCCGTGCGCAAGCTGTCGTTCACGGGGTCGACGCGGGTCGGCAAGCTGCTCGCGAAGCAGTCGGCCGACACGCTGAAGAAGCTGTCGCTCGAACTCGGCGGCAACGCGCCGTTCATCGTGTTCGACGATGCCGATCTCGACGCGGCGGTCGAAGGCGCGATCGCGTCGAAGTTCCGCAACACGGGCCAGACCTGCGTGTGCGTGAACCGCTTCCTGGTGCAGGACGGCGTGTACGACGCCTTCACGCGCAAGCTCGCGGACGCCGTGCGCAAGCTGCGCGTCGGCAACGCGCTCGCGGGCGACGTCGACCAGGGGCCGCTGATCAACGAAGCGGCGCTCGGCAAGGTCGAGCGGCACGTCGCCGACGCCGCCGCGAAGGGTGCGACCGTGCTCACCGGCGGCAAGCGGCACGCACTCGGCGGCACCTTCTACGAGCCGACCGTGCTGACCGGCATGACGCCCGACATGCTGATCGCCGAAGAGGAAACCTTCGGCCCCGTCGCGGGCTGCTTCCGCTTCGCGACCGAGGACGAAGCCGTCGCCGCGGCCAACGACACGCCGTTCGGGCTGTCCGCGTACTTCTACACGCGCGATCTCGGCCGCGCGTGGCGCGTGTCGGGCGCGCTGGAAAGCGGGATGGTCGGCGTCAACGACGGGATCATCTCGACCGAAGTCGCGCCGTTCGGCGGCGTCAAGCAATCGGGGCTTGGCCGCGAAGGCTCGAAGTACGGCCTCGACGAATACGTGGAACTCAAGTACACGCTGATGGCCGGCCTCGGCCGCTGACCGCGCCCCGTGGTCGATCCGCGCCGCGCGCCGCCCGGCCGCGCGGCCTCTTGCACGGCCGCGCGGCGTCGTTCGACGCCCGCGCGCCGCAGGCATGACGAATCCGGAGACAGCTTGATCCAAGCCAACGTTCAATCCGGCAGCGCCCGCGCGCTGCCGCGCGGCGCCGATGCGCCGCACCGCCCCGTCGCCCTCGACGACGTGCCGCTCAACCGCTTCCACGTGAAAATCGCCGGCCTGACCTTCGGCGCGCATTTCACCGAGGGCTACACGCTCGGCACGATCGGCTACGCGCTGGCCGCGCTCGGCAAGCAAATGCCGATCGACGCATTCTGGATGGGGATGATCGGCAGCTCGGCGCTGATCGGCATCTTCTTCGGCAGCCTCGTGTTCGGCTGGCTGTCCGACCGGATGGGCCGGCAGAAGATCTTCCTGACGAGCTTCGTGATCATCACGGCCGCCGCGTTCGCGCAGTTCTTCGTCAGCTCACCGCTCGAACTGTGCTTGCTGCGCGTGCTGATCGGCTTCGGGATGGGCGGCGACTTCACGGTCGGCCATGCGATCCTCGCCGAATTCTCGCCGCGCAGGCATCGCGGCGCGCTGCTCGGTTCGTTCAGCGTGATCTGGACGATCGGCTATGTCGCCGCGAACGTGCTCGGCCTCGCGTACAGCGACGCCGCGCCCGATGCGTGGCGCTGGCTGCTCGCGTCGGCCGCCTTGCCCGCGCTGATCGTGCTGGTGCTGCGAATCGGCACGCCCGAATCGCCGCGCTGGCTGCTCGGCAAGGGCCGCGTGCGGGAAGCGCGCGCGATCGTCGCGAAGCATTTCGGGCCGCACGTGGTGCTCGACGGCTCCGCCGCTCCGCATGCGAGCGCGGGCTTCGGCCGGCTGTTCCGGCCCGACCTGGTGCGCCGGACGCTCTTCAACTGCGCATTCTTCGTGTGCCTCGTGATTCCGTATTTCGCGATCTACACGTTCCTGCCGACGATCCTGAAGACGATCGGCCTCGCCGAAGGCTTCGGCGCGGACCTGCTGCTGAACGCGTTCCTCGTGCTGGGTGCGCTGATCGGCATCTGGCTGACGATCCGGCTGTCGCGGCGCGGCTTCCTGATCGGCTCGTTCGCGGTGACGTGCGCGTCGCTCGTCGCGCTGGCGGTGCTGCCGTCGTCGGCGGCGCTCGCGATGATCGTCGCGTTCGCGATCTTCACGCTGACGATGTCGGCGTTCAGCAACCTCGTCGGCGTGTTCCCGCCCGAATGCTTCCCGACCGAGGTGCGCGCGTGCGGCGTCGGTCTCGCGATCGCTTGCAGCCGGCTCGGTTCGGCGATCGGCACGTTCCTGCTGCCGGTCGGCATCGCGACGCTCGGTTTTCACGCGACGATGTTCGCGCTGGCGGGCGTGCTGCTGGCCGGGATGATCGTGTCGATCGCGTGGGCGCCGGAGACGAAGCATCTGACGCTGGAAGAGGCGTCGGGGCATTGAGGGCGGGGCGAGGCTCGTGCGCGCCCGCGTCGCCGCGCCCGGTTTTTTCGCGTCGACACACGGCTTACGCGCCGCTGCGCTGCGCGATGTGGTTGGCCGGGATGCGATTCGCGAAATCTCTCAGAACGGAATCGACGCGCAGTCCCGCGCGCCGTGGAGGATGTCGATCCGCGTCGGCGGATCGCCGACGCCCCACAGGATGGACAAGCCGAACGGGACGCGTGCCGGGCGCGCCCGCCGCGCCCCGGGAGCCTCCGGCGCCGGCCTGCTTTCAGGTCGCGTTGCCGGACCCTCTCCGTACGAACGCCGATCATGATCGAAGACATCGTCACGCCGCAACTCGGTCTGAAGCGTTATCCATCCCGGGCAAACCGGGATGACGCGCGATGAGAGTCGACTGGCTCATCTTGCTTGGCACCTGGTTCAGCCGCGCTTCACTGCCGACATTCGACTGAGCGTAGCTCGGGCCGGACGGGCGGTCTCCGCGCATTTGAACTGGCCGTTCGGCGGACTCGGCGCGCCGGATTCGCGGCGATATGCTGAGGTTTTCCGCCTCCCGTCAGCAGCCATGCCCATCCGCCATGTCGACCTCAGTCACACGCTACCTTACGAGGCGACGTTTTTCGATGATCGACTGGCGATCGAACGAAACGATCTGGACATCCCCGCACTGCTTGGCGTCGGTTGCCACGTTTCCGACGCGCTGCTCGTCTCGTTATGCGGTGCGCCTGCCGGGTCGGATGTTCAGGCCTATCTGGACAGCACGGGAAAATTGACATTCGCCGTCACCCACCCGACGTTGATCCGATCGGAAAACCGGGTATCGGTATTCCAAACCGCTGACACGCGTGTGCTCGAACTCCGTGCAATCGATCTGGCCGACAGCGCGGTCGCCGGCCTCGGCGCAGCAATGCTCTGGCGAATCGTTCGAGCGTGTGATACGTTGGGCATCGCCCGCATCAGCGCTTTGGCGATGGGTGGCCGCAAATCACCACCGGAACCCGATGGCCCTCGGCTCCATGGATACTACACATGGCCGAGGTTCGGCTTCGATGCCCCCATTCCCGACGCGCATACCGACGAAGCCGCCCTGTTCCAGTATTTCCAGGGATACCCGGTCGGTTTGGCCGATGGGTCGCTTCGATCCCTGCGCATGCTCTATGCGACCCGGTTCGGACGAGACTTCTGGCGAATCGCCGGATCGCATCGATGGGTGACATTCGACGTTGCGCCGCACGGCGCATCCGTGTTGACGCTGCCGGACTACCTGATCGAGAAGGGGATCTACGGATGACAGAAAAGCACAGCCCGATCACCGGATTCCGGATCGCGCGGCCATCGGCGGCGCGCAGTCGCATGATGACAAGAAATCGTCTCGCCTGGCGTTCGGAAGTGAGGCGGCTCCTCGAGGAAATTCTCGCGAATGAACTCCGTCGCAGCCTCGCGCGTACGTCCGTCGTCGAGCCCGTCGCACGGCCGACCCGCGAACCGGCGCGCCCGCTGCCAAGAACCGTCTTCGACGTGGGCCCCATCGATCCGTCGAAGTGCATGCTGCCCATCATCTCGGAAGCCGAGGCCAGAGCCGTCGGGGGCCGGGAAACGTTCATGCATTTCGGCCTGGATCCCGACCTCTACTCCGCACTGGCTGACACACTCTGACATATTGGCGGATCGCCGCCGGCGACGATCGACGATCATCGTCGGCGTGATCGCCACCGCCCCGCGATCCCGCCCCTACCCCCGCCTCGCCGCCTGCTCCCGCAACCATGCGGCGAACGCGATCACAGGCTCGGCCGCGACGCTCTCCGGCTCGACATCGAGCCAGTAGCCGAACGGCCCGATCGGCTGCACCGGCGACAGCCGCACGAGGCTGCCTTCGCCGATCTCCTCCTCGATCATGTTCAGGTCGACCACCGCGAGCCCCGCGCCCTTGCGCGCCGCGCGGATCGCCTGTTCGAGCGTCGAGCATTCGATGCCGTCGCCGATCCGCGCCACCGGCACGCCCGCCTGCTCGCACCAGTCGGCCCACAGCGTCAGGCGCTTGCCCTCGTGCAGCACGTGCAGCAGCGGCAGGCGGCCAAGCAGCGTGTCGAGCGCGTCGCCGCGATAGCGCGCCGCGCCGACGAGCGCATGGCGCTCCATCATCAGCAACTCCGATTGCATCCCGGGCCGCGCCGCGCGCCCGAAGCGGATGTGGCAATGGCAATCGTCGGCCGGCTCGGTGCGGATCGACAGCTCGACGTCGGGCAGCGCCTCCGCGAGCGCGCCGAGCCGCGGCGAAAACCACTGCGTCGCGAACGTCGGCGGCAGCGACACCGTCAGGCGTCGCTTCGCGCCCGGCCGCGCCGAGGCGAACTCGCCGAGCCCGCGTTCGAGCGTATCGAACGCCTGTCCGACGAACGGCAGCAGGCGCTGGCCCGCGTCGGTCAGGCGCACGCCCTTGTGATCGCGCTCGAACAGGCGCGCGCCGAGCGCTTCCTCGAGCAGCCGTATCTGCCGGCTCACCGCGCCCTGCGTCACGCACAGCGAAACAGCCGCGCGGTTGAAGCTCAGGTGACGCGCGGTCTCCTCGAAAAATCGCAGCGCGATCAACGATGGCAGGCTCCGCATGATGTGTGTTCCTCTCGTTCGTGTTGCCGCCGGCCCGGCCGGCTGTTCCGCGGGCAGCTTTATCGCAAAAAATACGCCGATCGTCAGGCCGTGAAAACCCGGATGCCCGGCCGCGCGCCACGGCATTCGTCGCCCCATCGCAGCGGCCGCCCGCCTACAATAGGCATTCCGAACCAGACACGACACCCCCGTGAGACGCAAGATGCCGGCGCTGAATGCGCTGAAAGCCTTCGAGATGGCCGGCCGCACCGGCAGCTTCACCCGCGCGGCCGAACTGCTCAACGTGACGCAGAGCGCGGTGAGCCGCCAGGTTCGCCAGCTCGAAGGCCAGCTCGGCGAAACCCTGCTCGAGCGCCGCCATCATCAGCTCGAACTGACGGCGGCCGGCCGCGTGCTGCTGCGCGCGCTGCAGCAGTCGTTCGACAAGATCGAGCTGACCGTGCGCAACCTGCAGGAAAAAACCCACCTGAACCGCCTGCACGCCAACGTGCCGCCGACCTTCGCGGCGCGCTGGCTGATGCCGCGCCTCGGCCGGCTGCGCGACGCGCATCCCGAGTTCGAACTGAGCCTCACGACCCGCATCAACGACAGCCTCGGCCAATCGCGCGTGCTCGACTGCGCGATCCGGTTCGGCGACGGCGAATGGGACGGCTTCGACAACGCGCTGCTGATGCAGGAGCAGCATATCGCCGTCTGCGCGCCCGCGCTGTATACGCGGCTGCAGCAGGAAGGCGCGCCGATCGATCTGAACCGCTTCACGCTGCTGCACGTGCTCGCGACCGACGACCAGCGCTACCTGACCTGGCAACACTGGCTGAAGGCGGCCGGCATCACCGACGTCGACACGCGCGGCGGCTACGAATTCGACCTGCTCGACCACGCGATCCGCGCGGCGATCGACGGCCTCGGGATCACGATCGCCGACCGCCACATGGTCGCGCGCGAGCTTGCGGCCGGGCAACTGATGCAGGTGCTCAACGTGCATGTCGACGGCCATCAATCGTACTGGTTCGTCACGCGGCCCGAACAGACGAACCTGCCGCACATCGTGCAATTCCGCGACTGGCTGCAGCAGGAAGTGTGGCTCGCGAAGCGCCACCTCGAACCGTCGTCGCCGCTGCCGCAGGTGCCGCTGGCCTAGCCGGCGATCCGCCCCGGCCGGCCGCGGGCGCGGGCGCGGGCCTGGCCGGCGATGCCGGCGCCCACACCGGTCCCATTCGCCCCTGTCGAAAAACGCGCCCCGACGGCCGCCCCCGTCCCGCTGCCGCCTCGGCGGCCTTGCCGGACGGGCGATTCCGGCCGATTCGTCGAGTAACGTGCGTTTTTCTCATGCTCGACGCGAAAATAAGTCGTTTGTCGTGCGCTAAACGCATGAACAGAATGACTTCCATCCCGTAACGCGCGTTTCGCCACCGCAGCGATCCGCCCGAATCCATCGGAGGAGCCACCTCATGCGCACCGAACGCAACTACGTGAACGGCCGTTTCGTCGCCCCGCACAGCGACGCCTTCATCGTCGTCCACAATCCCGCCACCGAAGCGCCGTTCGCGCGCGTGCCCGCCGCGACGCCGGCCGACGCGCTGGCCGCCGTCGACGCCGCGGCGGCCGCGCAGAAAGCGTGGCGCAAGCTGCCGAGCGCCGAGCGCGCCGCGTACCTGCACCGCTTCGCCGATGCGCTGACCGCGCGTGCGCCCGACATCGGCGCGGCGCTCGCGCAGGAATCCGGCAAGAGCGTCGAGGACGCATCGAACGAAGCCGTCTACGCCGGCCAGATCACCCGCTACCACGCCGAATGGGCGCGCCGGATCGAGGGCGAGATCATCCCGAGCGACACGCCCGACGAGAACCTGTTCCTGCAGCGCGAGCCGATCGGCGTCGTCGCATGCCTGATCCCGTTCAACTATCCCGTCTACACGCTGCTGCGCAAGGTCGCGCCCGCGCTGATCGCCGGCAACACCGTGGTCGTGCGGCCGAGCAACCACACGCCGGTGTCCGCGTTCGAGATCGCGAAAGCCGCCGACGACGCGGGCTTCCCGCCCGGCGTCGTCAACATCCTGACGATGGACCACGCGACGGCCGAGATGCTGTGCACGCATCCGGCGGTCGGCATGATCACGCTCACGGGCAGCGTGAACGCGGGCCGCAAGGTGCTCGACTACTGCAAGGCGAACATCGCGAAACCCTCGCTCGAACTCGGCGGCAAGACGCCCGCGATCATCGAGCCCGACGCCGACCTCGAACGCGCGGCCGCCGCGCTCGTCGCATCGAAAACCACGCATTGCGGCCAGCTCTGCACGGCCATCGAACGCGTGTACGTGCACGACAGCGTGCACGACCGTTTCGTCGCGCTGCTGAAGGAGAAGATGGGCGCGGTCCGCAGCGGCGACCGCGCGGCCGATCCGTCGAACATGGGCCCGCTCGTCAGCGCATCGGCGCGCGCGCATATTCACGCGATGGTCGAACGCGCGATCGCCGACGGCGCGACGCTCGAAACCGGCGGCGCGATCCCCGACGGCCCCGGTTTCTTCTACCCGGCCACGCTGCTGACGAACTGCCGGCAGGACATGGAGATCGTGCAGGAGGAAACCTTCGGCCCGATCATGCCCGTGCTGCGCTACCGGACGATCGACGAAGCCGTCGGCTTCGCGAACGACCACCAGTTCGGGCTGTCGTCGGTGCTCTACACCGAGCATTACCGCACCGCGATGACGGTCGCGAACGCGATCGAGGCGGGCGAACTGTACGTGAACCGCACGCCGGCCGATCCGTACCAGGGCTTCCACGCCGGCTGGAAGCGCTCGGGCCTCGGCGGCGACGACGGCAAGCACGGGATGCTCGAATTCACGCAGACGCGCCTCGTCGTCATGAAGTACTGACGCAACGCCGACGCGCCGCTTCCGGCGCGCGCGTCGCCCCTGATCCGATCTAACACACAATAAATCTGCAGGCTTCCGCCCGAAGGAAGTCTGATGGAGGACGACATCATGCCGACCCAACCGTCGACGCCCCTCGCGTCGCTCGCGGGGCACGCCCCGACGCACGCGTCGCAGGACGCGCGCGCGCAACGCTACCTGCAGTTGCTGCTGCTCGTGATCGCCGCGGGCGCGATCTATCCGATGCTGTACCTGCGGCAGGTATACCAGCCGACGATGCTGCAGTTCTTCCATATCGACGACGTGCAGCTCGGCTACCTGTATTCGTCGCTCGGCACGATCTTCCTCATCAGCTACCTGCCGAGCGGCTGGCTCGCCGACCGCCTGTCGCCGCGCTGGCTGATCTGCTTCTCGCTGCTCGCGACCGGCGCGCTCGGGCTCGTGTACGCGACCGGGCCGTCGTTCGACACGCTCGTGCTGATCTTCGGCGGCTGGGGGCTGACCACCGGCCTCACGTTCTGGGCGGCCGTGATCAAGCGCGTGAACATGATCGCGGGCCCCGATGAACAGGGCCGCTTCTTCGGGCTGCTCGACGGCGGCCGCGGGCTGGTCGAGGCGCTGCTCGCGACGATCGCGATCACGCTGTTCGCCTACGTGACGCAGGCGCACGGCGGCACCGACGCGGCCGGTTTCAAGCTCGTCGTGCACCTGTACGCAGGCTTCTGCATCACGCTCGGCGTGCTGCTGGCGCTGGTGAAGGATCCGGCGGGCGCGGGCGACCGCGCGACGGCGACGAAGCGCCGAGGCAGCGTGCTGACCGACCTGAAGACGCTCGCGGCGATTCCCGAACTGTGGCTCGTCGCGGCGATCGTGTTCTGCGGCTACCAGGTGTTCTGGGCGACCTACAGCTTCTCCGCCTACCTGCACGAGGGCAATTTCGGGCTCAGCGCGACGGCGGCCGGTTTCATCACCACGCTCAAGCTGTGGATGCGCCCGATCGGCGGCATCGGCGGCGGTTTCCTCGGCGACCGCGTATCGAAGGTGTCCGTGCTGTTCTGGGCGCTCCTGCTCGCCGCGCTGTCGCTGGTCGGGCTGATCGCCGCGCCGCCGCACAGCCCGCAGGCGATGCTCGTCGTGCTCGTGCTGTTCATCGGCATCCTCACCTACGCGATCCGCGGCCTGTACTGGTCGCTGCTCGACGACTGCAAGGTGCCGACGCATTGCGCGGGCCTCGCGATCGGCATGATCTCGGTGCTCGGCTATTCGCCCGACGTATTCGTGCCACTGATCAACGGCTACGTGACGCAGGCCTATCCGGGCGCGCACGGCTATCAGCTCTATTTCGGTTATATCGCCGCCGTCGCGCTCTGCGGCGCGGGCGCCGCCGCGTTCCTCAAATACCGTCTCAAGGAATCCGCATGAAGATCGTTTCGCTCGAAACCCATATCGTCGCCGTGCCGCCGCCGCATATCGGCGGCATGTACTGGATCTTCGTGAAGCTGAAGACCGACGACGGCATCGAAGGCGTCGGCGAGATCTACTCGGCGACGTTCCATCCGAAAGCGATGGGCCCGATCATCGACGACGTGTTCGACCGCTACCTGCTGAACCACGATCCGCACCACGTCGAGCGGCTGTTCCGCCAGACCTATTCGAGCGGCTTCACGCAGCGGCCCGACCTCACGATGATGGGCGTCGTCAGCGGCCTCGAAATGGCGTGCTGGGACATCATCGGCAAGGCCGCCGGCAAGCCCGTGTACGAACTGCTCGGCGGGAAGATCCACGATCGGCTGCGCTCGTACACCTACCTGTATCCGAAGAACGCGCAGGGCGAATACGACTACGACGATCCCGACCTCGCGGCCGAATGCGCGGCCGAGAACGTGAAGCTCGGCTTCACGGCGGTCAAGTTCGATCCGGCCGGCCCGTATACGGCCTACTCGGGCCACCAGCTGTCGCTCGAAGTGCTGGACCGCTGCGAGCTGTTCTGCCGCCGCGTGCGCGAGGCCGTCGGCAGCAAGGCCGACCTGCTGTTCGGCACGCACGGGCAGATGGTGCCGTCGTCGGCGATCCGGCTCGCGAAACGGCTGGAGAAATACGACCCGCTGTGGTTCGAGGAACCCGTGCCGCCGGGCCAGGAGGAAGCGATCGCGCAAGTCGCGAAGCACACGTCGATTCCGATCGCGACCGGCGAGCGCCTGACGACCAAGTACGAATTCCACAAGCTGCTGCAGGCGGGCGGCGCGTCGATCCTGCAATTGAACGTCGCCCGCGTGGGCGGCCTGCTCGAAGCGAAGAAGATCGCGACGCTCGCGGAAGTGCACTACGCGCAGATCGCGCCGCACCTGTACAACGGGCCCGTCGGCGCGGCCGCGAGCATCCAGCTCGCGACCTGCACGCCGAACTTCCTGATCCAGGAAAGCATCATGACCTGGGGCGGGTTCCACTCGGAAGTCGTGAAGACGCCGATCCGCTGGGAAGACGGCTACATCGTCCCGTCGAACGAGCCGGGCCTCGGCATCGAGCTCGACATGGACGTCGTGCGCCGTCACACGCCCTATACCGGCGAGCGGCTGCACCTGCAGATGGGCGAGAAGCCCGTCGACGTGAAGGATCTCGCCCCCGCCAAGGGCTGACCGGGAAAAACGCGACCATGACTTACGACTACATCATCGTCGGCGCGGGCTCGGCCGGCTGCATCCTGGCGAACCGCCTCAGCGAATCGGGCCGGCATTCGGTGCTGCTGCTCGAAGCGGGCGAGCGCGACGCGTCGTTCTGGTTCAAGGTGCCGGTCGGCTTCACGAAGACCTATTACAACCGCCGCTACAACTGGATGTATTACAGCGAGCCCGAGGCGCAGCTCGCCGGGCGCCAGCTGTACTGCCCGCGCGGCAAGGTGGTCGGCGGGTCGGGCTCGATCAACGCGATGGTCTACGTGCGCGGCCAGCGCAGCGACTACGACGACTGGGCGAACGCCGGCAATCCGGGCTGGGCGTACGACGACGTGCTGCCCTACTTCCGCAAGCTCGAAACCCATGCGGCCGGCGCGACCGATCCGCGGCATCACGGCTCGACGGGGCCGATCCACATCACGTCGATGAAGGCCGACGTGCATCCGATCGTCCACACGTTCCTGAAAGGCTGCGAGCAGTTGAACCTGCCGCGCACCGACGACTTCAACGGCGCGCAGTTCGAAGGCGCGGGCATCTACGACCTGAACACGAAGAACGGCGAACGCTGTTCGAGCAGCGTCGCGTACCTGCGGCCCGCATTGCGCCGCGCGAATCTCACGCTGCGCCCGGGCGTGCTGGTGCGGCGCGTGACGTTCGACGGCACGCGCGCGACCGGCGTGGTCGTGGCCGGCGCGCGCGGCGACGAAACGCTCGTCGCCGCGCGCGAGGTGATCCTCGCGGCCGGCGCGGTCGATACGCCGAAGCTGCTGCAACTGTCGGGCGTCGGCGATCCGGCGCTGCTCTCGCGCCGGCGCGTGCCGCTCGTGCATGCGCTGCCGGCGGTCGGCCGCAACCTGCAGGATCACCTGTGCGTGAGCTTCTATTTCAAGGCGAACCGGCCGACGCTGAACGACGAGATGGGCACGCTCGTCGGCAAGCTGAAGATCGGGTTGCGCTACCTGCTGACGAAGCGCGGCCCGCTCGCGATGAGCGTGAATCAGGCGGGCGGCTTCTTCCGCGGCGCGCGCGACGCATCGGAGCCGAACCTGCAGCTTTACTTCAACCCGCTGTCGTACCGCATTCCGAAGAGCGCGCACGCGAGCATCAAGCCCGAGCCGTATTCGGGCTTCCTGATCGCGTTCAACCCGTGCCGGCCGACGAGCCGCGGCACGATCGAGATCGCATCGAACTGCGCGGAAGACGCCGCGAAGATCCGCATCAACGCGCTCACCACGCAGAAGGATCTCGACGAGGCCGTGCAGGGCAGCAAGGTGATCCGTGCGCTGATGCGCGCGCCGGCGCTGGAATCGATGACGGTCGAGGAAATCTCGCCGGGCCCGCAGGTCGACTCGGACGAAGCGATGCTGCAGTACTTCCGCGAGCAGTCGGGTTCGATCTACCACCTGTGCGGATCGTGCGCGATGGGACCCGATGCGGCGACGTCGGTCGTCGACGCCTCGTTGCGCGTGCATGGGCTCCAGGCGCTGCGGATCGTCGATGCGTCGGTGTTCCCGAACATCACGTCGGGCAACATCAACGCGCCGACGATGATGGTCGCGGAGAAAGGCGCGGATCTGATTCTGGCCGATGCGGGGCGGGACGAGACGGCCGCGCCGGCAAGCGAGCGGGAACCCGTCGCGCACTGAACGGCCGGCGTGAGCCGGTCGAAAGCCGGTCATGCCTCACGCGGGCATCCTCCTCGCGCGGCAGGTTTCCGATTCAAAGCCGACACACAGGAAAGAAATCAGGAGGCGGCGCGCGATCGCCTTTCTCTCGCGCCGATCGTCATCATGTCCGCCGGTCGGGTTGCGACGAAGCCGTGCCACGCCGCCGACCGGCCCGGCCTTCGCGCTGCTTGCCGTCGTCGTCACGTCGGGCGAGACTCAGGGCGCACCTTCTCTGCCTTGACGCGCACGACGCGGCGTACATCCCGATCGATTCCGGCACGCACACCGGGCCACACCTTGCCGGCGAAGGCCGCGCGCCGCGCGGCCTGACCGGGCCCGGCGCGTCAGTTCGCGCTCGTGCGCTTCTCCACGAACCTGCGCACGTAATCGTCGGCCGGGCGCGACAGGATGTCGTCCGGCGTGCCGACCTGCACGAGCGTGCCGTCGCGCAGGATCGCGATCCGGTTGCCGATCCGCAAGGCCTCGTCGAGATCGTGCGTGATGAACACGATCGTCTTCGCGAGCGTCGCCTGCAGCTGGAGCAGCTGATCCTGCATCTCGGTGCGGATCAACGGATCGAGCGCGGAGAACGCCTCGTCCATCAGCAGCACGTCGGTATCGGCGGCCAGCGCGCGCGCGAGGCCGACGCGCTGCCGCATCCCGCCCGACAGCTCGTCCGGATAATGGTCGCCGTAACCGTCGAGCCCGACCTTCGTCAGCCAGTTGCGCGCCGCCTCGACCGCGTCGTGGCGCTTCTCGCCGCGCGTGCGCAGCGCATACGCGGCATTGTCGAGCACGGTCTGGTGCGGCAGCAGCCCGAAGTTCTGGAACACCATGCTGACCTTGAAGCGGCGCAGTTCGCGCAGCCCGTGCGCGTCGAGCTTGATCACGTCGCTGCCGTCGATCACGATCTCGCCGGCCGTCGGCTCGATCAGCCGGTTGAAGTGCCGCACGAGCGTCGACTTCCCGGAACCCGACAGCCCCATGATCACGAAGATCTCGCCCGACGCGATGCCGAGGCTCACGTCGTTGAGCCCGACGTTGCAGCCCGTTTGGGCCAGCACGTCGGCCTTGCGCTTGCCGCTCCTCAGCAGGTCGAGCACGCGCGCATGCGCGGCCTGCGGCCCGAACAGCTTGTACACGTGTTTGACGTCGATGGTCGCCATGTCTGCCTCCGTTCCTATGCGCGCGACGATTGCGCCGCCTGATTCGAATCGACGCTCGCCGACTGCGCCTTGCGCGGCTGCCGGTACGGCACGCGCGACGCGCCCTTCTGCCGGCGCTGCTGCGCGAGCCGTCGCCGTGCGCGGCGTTCCTGGCCGAAGCCCTGGCTGATCCGGTCGATCACGATCGCGAGGATCACGATCGCGAGGCCGGCCTGCGTGCCCTTGCCGACGTCGAGCGTCTGGATGCCCGCGAGCACGTCCTCGCCGAGCCCGCGCGAGCCGATCATCGATGCGATCACGACCATCGACAGCGCCATCATCGTCGTCTGGTTGATGCCGGCCATGATGCTCGGTCGCGCCAGCGGCAGCTGCACGTTCACGAGCAGTTGCCAGCGCGTCGTGCCGAACGCGCGCGCGGCTTCCGTCACGTCCGGATCGACCTGGCGGATGCCGAGGTCGGTCAGGCGGATCAGCGGCGGCAGCGCGTAGATGATCGTCGCGAGGATCGCGGGCACCTTGCCGAGGCCGAACAGCATCAGCACCGGGATCAGGTACACGAAGCTCGGCAGCGTCTGCATCACGTCGAGCACCGGCAGCAGCACCCGGCGCAGCCACGCGCTGCGCGAGGCGAGGATGCCGGCCGGCACGCCGATCGCGACCGACAGCACCGTCGCGACGAGCATCAGCGCGAGCGTCTGCATCAGCTTGTCCCACAGGCCGAAGCAGCCGATCGCGTAGAGCAGCAGCATGAAGAGCGCGCCGAGGCCGATGCGGCGCGTCGCGTTCCACGCGATCGCGCCGACGACCAGCAGCACGAGCCACGGCGGCGCCACGCGCAGCGCGCCTTCGAGCGGCACGAGCAGGTAGCGCAGCAGCAGCGTGCTGAAATGATGGAAGCTGTCGCCGTATTGCGCGACGAAGGTCTCGAGCGCGCTGTTGACCCAGTCGGCGATCGACAGGTGCAGGAAGAAGCCGTTCATGTTGATTCTCCGTCGCGCCGCGCGGGCGCGTGACGGCGGCGGCGGCGGGCGCGGGCCCGCCGCCGCGCGCAGGTTACGCGCCCTTCAGGCTGCCGGCGATCTTCTGCGCGACGTCGGCCGGCACCCACTGCTTCCACAGGTCCGGGCGGGTCTTCAGGAACTGCGTGGCCATCGCCGCGCCGTCGATCTTCTTCGTCGTCATCTCGAGGATCGTCTGGTTCAGGAAGTCCATCGGAAAACGCACCTTGCCGAATACGCCGACGAGATCGGGATTCGCATCGGCGAACGGCTTCGACACGCCGACCGTCAGCCGCGACACCATGTACGACGACGCGCACTGGTGCGTGCTGCTCTCGTCGCGCAGCGTCTTCCAGCATGCTTCGTTATAGGCCGGCATCTTCAGCGCCGTGAACTTGTATTTCGCCATCAGCGCGGCCGGGCCCCAGTAATAGAACACGATCGGCGCGCCGCGCTGGTACGCGGACGCGATCGCCGCGTCGAGCGCCGCGCCCGTGCCCGGATGGAAGTTCGTATACGACTGGTCGAGCTTCAGCACGCGCAGCAGGCGCGTATTCACGCGCTCGCAGTCCCAGCCGGTCGGGCAGTTCAGGAAACGGCCCTTGTCCGGCTCCTCCTCGTCGGCGAACACCTGCTTGTACTTCGGCAGATCGTCGACCGACACGAGCCCGGGCGCGACCGGCTTGAGGTTGCGCGCCGGATCGCCCTTCACCACGTATTCGGGCACGAACCAGCCTTCCGTCGTGCCGCCCGGCAGCGTGTCGCCGATCAGCTTCACGGAACCCGACGCGACGGCCTTCGCGGTGATCTCGCTGCGGCCCGTCCACTGCTCGGCCCAGATCTGCAGGTCGTTGCGCGCGAGCGCCGTTTCGGTCGCGGCCGTGCTGCCCGGCACGACGTCGGTCTTGCAGCCGTACCCCTTCTCCATGATCTGCCGCAACACCTCGGTCGCGAACGATCCGCTTTCCCACGTGATGCCCGCGAAATGGACCGTCCTGCCGTCGGCGCACGCGCCGCCGGCCGCGTGGGCCGCGGGCGCGGACAGGATTGCCGCGGCGGCGAACAGGACCGCTTTCAGTCGTCGAATCTGCATGGTGGGTTGTCTCCAAATCGAATCTGTTGTTTGTGCGTCGCGGCATGCGCGGCGACCGGCGAATCGCAAATCCATCCACGTCCGGTCAGTCTGCATGTTTCCGCCGCCAAATTGTTTAGGGAAACGAGTAATTCCGATCATTGCAATCGGCGCCGCCAATCAATATCGGAACGCGCTGTCAGGCCCGCCGGACGGACTTCGCGGCCAATTGTAAGCAAGCGCGCGCGGTCCGGCGCGGGCGGTATCGCGCCCCGGTTCGACGGCGGCCCGGCCGGCCTTGAAGCACGGCCGCGCGCATGCCGTCTTGGCCGTCGAAGCCGCCCGCCGGCCCGCCATTGGCGATCCCGATCCCACCCATCGAAATTACTCGCTTTCGCTTCATTTTCGGCTTGGGAAGAATGCCCGGTGTCATCGGAGGAGACACGGCCCGACACCGTCGGTCGCCGCGCCGCCGCGCCTTGCGCGCGTCCGGCGCCGCGCCCGCTGCGCCGGATCGCCCCGGATGACGGGACGCGCCTCGCCGGACGCGCTCACGACAATCGATACAAGCTGGATATCCCGGAGATCTCTCAATGAACAAGAAACTGACGGCGCTCGCCGTAACGGCGGCATTCGCCTCGCCGGTGTTCGCGCAAAACAGCGTCACGCTGTACGGCGTGATCGACGAAGGCCTGAACTACACGAACAACGCCGGCGCCGGCCACGTCTACGAGATGGCGAGCGGCTACGCGCAGGGCAGCCGCTGGGGCCTGAAGGGCAGCGAGGATCTCGGCGGCGGCATGAAGGCGATCTTCCAGCTCGAAAACGGCTTCGACGTGAACAGCGGCCGGCTCAACCAGGGCGGCCGCATGTTCGGCCGCCAGGCGTACGTCGGCCTGAGCCAGGCGCAGTACGGCACGCTGACGTTCGGTCGCCAGTACGACTCCGTCGTCGACTATCTCGCGCCGACCACCGCCAACGGCAACTGGGGCGGCTACCTGCTCGCGCATCCGTTCGACAACGACAACACCGACAACTCGTTCCGCCTCGACAACACGGTGAAGTACGCGAGCCCGAACTTCAGCGGCTTCCAGTTCGGCGGCGCGTACAGCTTCAGCAACAGCACGAACTTCTCGGACAACCGCGCGTACAGCTTCGGCGCGCAGTACCAGAACAACGGGCTGCTGATCGGCGCCGCGTACCTGCAGGCGAACCATCCGGGCGACGGTTCGGCCGGCGCGATCACCGCGAACGACGCGAGCTACATCGCCGAGCGCATGCGCGTATTCGGCGCGGGCATCAACTACACGTTCGGGGCCGCGACGGTCGGTTTCGCGTACACGAACTCGAACTACAAGAACCCGACCGGCAACGGCTACCTGAGCACGCCGGGCGCGATCATCGCGCCCGGCGCGACGGTCAGCGCGATCAAGTACCAGAATTTCGAGCTGAACGGTTCGTACCAGATCACGCCGGCGTTCATGGTCGGCGCGCAGTACGTGCTGTCGCTCGAGAAGTACGACGCGTCGACCGGCGACGCGAAACCGAAGATCCACTCGGTCGGGCTGATGGCCGACTACAACCTGTCGAAGCGCACCGACGTGTACTTGCAGGCCGCGTACCAGCACGTCGCGGGCGACAAGACGAACTCGATCCTCGACCAGGCGTTCATCCCCGGCACCGACGCGCCGTCGTCGACGTCGAACCAGGTGGCCGTGCGCCTCGCGCTGCGCCACAAGTTCTGACGCGCCCCGGTTCTCCGTTCTTCACGCGACGCCCGCGCCGGTCGGCCCGAGGTGTCTTTGTCCGCCCGCAGGCGTCACGCCCGCGGGCGGCTTTTTCATGGATCGCCGGCAGCAGAGCGCCCGATCGCTTCGTCGCACGCTTGAGGGAATGGGAGACGGTCGGCGCGGGACGGTATCGTCCGTTCGCGAGGCCCGCCCCCGCATCGACGCGGCGCCCCGCGATCCGGCGACAGTCGAACCCGGTCGGCCCGGCAGGCGTGATTCAACTTCGGATGTCTCGTCATCGATTCAACGACGGCAGCGATGCGCGTCACCTCCACGCGATGTCACGTCGCAAGCGCCGCGACGCGTTTCGTGCTGCCCGGGGAACGCGCCCGGCCCATCCGACGAACGCGCTCAGATCACCTCGAAACGCAGGCCCGCATCGCGCGTCAGGCGCGCGATGAAACGGTCGTCGAACATCGTGGCCGGCGTCCAGAAGCCGCCCGCGCGGCCGACCTTCGCGCCGTCCTTGACGTGGTCGACCGCCAGGCTCAGCACCGCCTGCCCCAGCATCTTGCCGGTGGAGCCGTAACCCGGATCGCGGTCGCCGGTCACCTTCACGCGCATGACCTGGCCCGCGTCGCCATGCCCCACGAAGCGGATATCGTAGCGGCCGGCCAGCTGCGCTTCCGGGCTCGGGCCTTCGCCGGGCTTCGGCAGCAGGAAGCGCTCCATCAGCGTGCGCACGGGCTTGACGACGACGCCCGCCATGAACGCGCCGAGGCCCGCCGTCATCGCGAGCGCCGCCAGGCGTCCCTTGAAACCGGCCCCGGTCAGCATCGCCTCGTCATAGGCGAAGCGGCCGCCATACGCATTTCCCGACAGCGCATTGGAACGATGCACGACGCGCTCGTTGATCGCCGCCATGACGAACGGCGCGATCCACGCACCGAAATCCGCATCGAAGCTCGCGCCCTTGAGCATGCGCTGACGCACCGTGAAGCCGTGCCCCTCGGGGCACAGCGCATAGGGATTCAGCAGCGCCCTGCGCAACTCGGGATCGGCCGTCGCCTCCCTGACGACGTTGATGAGGCTCGCCACCGTGCCGCCCGACGCGCCGCCCTTGAGCGTCCTGACGCGCATCTTGACGCGGGTCGCCGGCACGCCCCATGCGCGCAGCGCCTGCTGCTGCAGGAAATACACGCCCAGGTCCGACGGCACCGAATCGAAGCCGCAGCAATGCACGATGCGCGCCCCCGATTGCCGCGCCGCGCTTTCGTAGCGCGCGATCATCCGCCGGATCCACTGGGTCTCGCCGGTGAGGTCGCAATAGTCGGTGCCGCTTTCCGCGCAGGCCTTCACGAGCGGCTCGCCGTACAGCGCATACGGCCCGACGGTGGAGACCACCACCCGGGTCCGCGCGCACAGCGCGCGCAGCTGCGCGTCGTTCCCGGCGTCGGCGACGATGACGGGCAGGGACCGGCCCGCCTCGCCCAGCGCCTGCCGGACGTTCGCGAGCTTCGCCTCGGCGCGGCCGGCGATGGCCCAGCGCGGCGCATCGGCCTGCCCCGCGAGATGCTCGGCCAGGTAGCGGGTCAGGATCTGGCCGACGAAGCTGGTGGCGCCAAACACAACGAAATCAAGATCCGGAGCGGTCATCGAGGATTCCTTGCGAAGTGCGGGAGGGACGGCCGGCACGGCGGCCGCGCGCTCAGTGTCCGGCAGGATCGAACGCCGTCAGCGGCATCGGCAGGTCGAGCACGAGCTGCGCATCCTTGACCACGTCCAGGCGAACCCGGGTGGCGGCGCCCAGCCCGTTCAGCAGCTGGCTCAGCGGGCCGCCGCCGCGCGTCAGCCTGACGTCGCGCGGGAGCATGCGCTGCGCGAACGATAGCATGTTGGTCTGGACCGAGGTCTGGTGCCACGCGCCGTCGATCAGGTGGATCATCGTCGTGCTCGCCATGTGGGACTGCGGCGCGACCTCGCGCAAGGCCGGCAGCGGCGCGCGCAGGATCAGGTCCGGGGTGCCGTCGGGCGCGGCGATGGACGCGTTCACGTCCGCGCCGATGGCCACGTCGATCGCGGCCCGCCATTTCGGCAGCTGATAGCCGTGCACGCCGCGCACCCGTGCGATCTCGGTCGTGACGGGCAGCGCCAGCACGTGCGCGCAGAAGCTGCGGCGCCGCATCGACTGCAACAGTTCCCGCGCATGCGAGCCGCGCGCGCCCGGCCGCCGGATCACCACCGCGACCGACGCTTCGTCGTAGGGATCGTTGTCGCAGACGGCATACGAGAAGAAAGTCAGCGCCACCAGTCCATGGCCGGGAACCGCGCGCAGCGGTTCGAGCGGCGCGGGCAGCGTGGCGCGCAGCCGGTCCAGCGGCGCGAGCATCAGCAACTGCACGCTGCCCGCGCGGTAATAGAAGTTCGGCGCCCAGGTCGGGCCGATCCGCGATGCCGCCAGATGCTTGGGTATCCTGCGGAAATATTCGATGTTGCCGGCGGCGGGATCCCGCGCCACCTCGTCGAGGTCCGGGTTCATCCGGAAGCGGTCGTAGTAACCGCCCGCCGGCACCTCGACCTGCTGCGCACCGAATTCGACCTGAGTGAAACGCCCGTCCCTGTCCATTGAAGTTCCTCGCCGAGTGCCCCGGCGTCCCGCCGGTCGGTCACCGTCGACGCCCACTCTAAGATTGAACACGGCTTCAAGGTCAAGCGTTCCGGGGCGCATCGACGCACGGCATCCCACCCTTGAAAAAGACGCTTGACCTTGAAGCTGACTTCAAACCTAAAGTCGAGCCACGATCACACGAGGCCCTCTGCCATGAACGTATTCGACACCCTGACGCTCCCCAACGGGTCGAGCATTCCGAACCGCATCGCCAAGGCCGCCATGGAGGAAAACATGGCGGACGCCGACCACGGGCCGTCGGAACGGCTGATGCGCCTGTACGAGGCCTGGGCCGAGGGCGGCGCGGGCCTGCTCATCACCGGCAACGTGATGGTCGACCGCCGCGCGATGACGGGGCCCGGCGGCGTGGTGCTGGAAGACGACCGGCAGCTCGACAAGTTTCGCCGCTGGGCCGCGATCGGCCGCGCCCGGGGCGCGCAATTCTGGCTGCAGATCAATCATCCCGGCCGCCAGATGCAGGCCAACCTGGGCCAGGAAACCTGGGCGCCGTCGGCCGTGGCGATGAACCTGGGCAAGATGTCCAAGTACTTCGGCACGCCGCGCGCGATGACGCGCGACGTCATCGACGACGTGATCCGGCGCTTCGCGCGCGCGGCGCAACTCGGCGAACAGGCCGGCTTCACCGGCGTGGAGATCCATGCGGCGCACGGCTATCTGCTGAGCCAATTCCTGTCGCCGCTCACCAATCGCCGCACCGACGAATGGGGCGGCTCGCTGGAGAACCGGGCGCGCCTGCTGCTGGAGATCGTCAAGGCGGTGCGCGCCGTGGTGTCGCCCGGCTTCGCGGTCGCGGTGAAGCTCAACTCGGCCGACTTCCAGCGCGGCGGCTTCAGCGTCGACGATGCGCGGCAGGTGGTGATGCTGCTCAACGGGCTCGGCGTGGATCTGGTCGAGTTGTCGGGCGGCAGCTACGAAGCGCCGGCCATGCAGGGCGAGGCGCGCGACGGCCGCACGCTCGCGCGCGAAGCCTATTTCGTCGAGTTCGCGCGCGACCTGCGCACGGTGGCGAAGATGCCCGTGATGGTCACGGGCGGCATCCGGCGCCGGCCGGTGGCCGAGCAGGTGGTGCACAGCGGCGTGGACATGGTCGGCATCGGCACCGCGCTCGCCCTCGATCCGTACCTGCCGCGCGACTGGCGCAAGGGCAAGGACAACGCGCCCGCGCTCGCGCCGATCACCTGGAAGAACAAGGCGCTGGCCTCGCTCGCCAACATGGCGAGCGTCAAGTTCCAGCTGCGCAAGCTGAGCCGCGGCCAGACGACCGATGCGCATGTCGCGCCGTGGCGCGCGCTGGTGCTGCAGGAAGTGGGCAATGCGTGCCGCACGCGCCGCTACCGGCGCGCGATGGCGCGGTTGGCCCGGCATTGATCGGAAAGCGACGCCCCGCAGCCCGGGGCGTCGCACCGTCAATCCCCGCCGACGCGCGCAACACGCGCCGGCGGCCGCCCGGGATACCCCGGCGCGTATCGTCCATCAGCCGATATCCGGCCCTTTCGGGATGAATTCAAGCATGATGTCGGGAACGATCACGGGGTCGATTCTTAATTGGAACTTGTCTCTGGTAGCCGGGTCGGGAATCAACATTTTCACGCCGTCGGTAATGATAAATTGATTCAGCGCCCCCGCTATCACGATCACCGCGCCATCCGACAGGGCGGTACCGCGCGGACAACGATCGACCAGGTAATCGTTTATGCTCACCGTGGGCGACTTGAACAGGTTGTTGAAGGTCCTGAGGTTCGGAACATGACGCAGTTCCCCCTGCAGCACCAGGTAGATCTTCTGGTCGGCAGGGACGCTGTGCGTCACGAGCAAACCATCGTAGATGTGCCAGTCGACATCTTCGATCACGTCGTCGATCTTGGCCAGCACCGCTGTCGCATCGACATTCCTTTCACGTCCTGAAATCTCGCTCATTGCGGTTCCCCTTTCAATTTATTAATTACATTTCCGCTTCATTTCTCACGAAACGGCAGATACGAATATAGAAATCGTTAAACCATTTACCAAGTCGAAAAACAAAAAAAGCGCATCGCTTTCAATTGCTTCAATTCGATTAAATTTATCTGACGATCGGATTTCCCATTCCCGATCACGGGCGCATGCGGACCCGTGCATCCCGCGCATCGCAGGCATGCGCCGCGCGGCATCGCCGAACCCGCCGCGCCCGCCTAGACTGGCTCCACCCTCATTCCCCGGAGCCCGACCCATGTCCATCGCCGTCGCGGCGCATCCCGCCGCCCCACCCGTCGCCGGAGGATCCGCGCCGTGAGCGGCACGACCCTCCACCTGCCCCTCCCCGCCGCGCCCGCCACCCAGCCCCCGTCCCGCCAGGAAGCCCGCCCCGCCCCCCTGCCCCAGCCGTTCGACGCCCGCATCGCGCTCGGCCTGTGCGGCGTGCTGCTCGCGGTGATGTGCGCGCAGATCAACGACCGGGTCACCGCCGCCGCGCTGCCCGACATCCGCGGCGTCTTCCATGTCGGCCACGACGACGGCAGCTGGCTCACCGCGCTCTACGAGGCCACCCAGGTCGCCGCGATGATGTTCGCGCCGTGGTGTTCGGGCACCTTCTCGCTGCGCCGCTTCACGATCGCGATGACGGCCGCGTTCGCGCTGCTCGGCGTGTTGTTCCCGTTCGCGCCGTCCCTGCCCGCGCTGTACGTGCTGCGCGCGCTGCAAGGCTTCGCGGGCGGCTGCCTGCCGCCCATGCTGATGACGGTCGCGCTGCGCTTCCTGCCGCCCGGCATCAAGCTCTACGGCCTCGGCGCCTACGCGCTCACCGCCACCTTCGCGCCCAACCTCGGCACGCCGCTCGCGGCGTTCTGGACCGATCAGGTCGGCTGGCGCTTCGTGTTCTGGCAGATCGTCCCGCAGGCGCTGCTCGCGATCGGCCTCGTCGCCTACGGCCTGCCGCAGGATCCGCCGCGCCTCGAACGCCTGCGTCAGTTCAACTGGCGCGGCGTGCTGCTCGGCTTTCCCGCGATCACGCTGCTCGTGATCGGCCTGTCGCAGGGCACGCGGCTCGGCTGGACCGATTCGCCCGTCATCTGCCTGCTGCTCGCCGGCGGCAGCGCGGCGCTCGTGCTGTTCTTCGTCAACGAGTGGTTCCATCCGCTGCCGTTCTTCCGGCTGCAGCTGCTCGCGCGCCGCAACCTCTGCTTCTCGCTCGTCGCGCTCGCCGGCGTGCTGGTGATCCTGGTCGGCGCGCTCGGCGTGCCGTTCGGCTATCTCGCCGAGGTGCACGGCTATCGGCCCGCGCAGAGCGCGCCGCTCGCGCTCGCGGTCGCGCTGCCGCAACTGATCGCGCTGCCCCTGGTCACCGCGCTCTGCAACCTGAGGCGCGTCGACTGCCGCTGGGTGCTCGCGCTCGGCTTCGTGCTGATCGGCCTGTCGTGCTACGCCGGCACCCGCCTCACCGCCGACTGGCAGCGCGACAACTTCTACCTGCTGCAGGCGCTGCAGGTGCTGGGCCAGCCGATGACGGTCGTGCCGCTGCTGATGCTCGCGACCCACGGCATGTCGGCCGCCGAAGGCCCGTTCGCCTCGTCGTGGTTCAACACCGTGAAGGGCTTCTCGGTGGTCGTCGGCGGGGCCGTCACCGAAGGCTTCATCACGATGCGCGAACACCTGCACTCCGCGCACCTGATCGATCGGCTCGCCGCGAGCCCGCAGGCGTTCGCGCTCGCGCGGCACGATCTGTCCACGCGTCTCGGCCTCGATCACGATGCGTTCCTCGCCGTGCTCGATCGCCGCGTGCGCGAGCAGGCGCTGGTGCTCGCCTCCGCCGACATGTACTGGCTGATGATCGCGCTCGCCGCCGCGATGCTCGTGCTGATCCCGTTCGTTCCCACCCGGGTCTATCCGCCCGGCGCGGGAGCGCCTCCCGCCGCATCCTGAAGGTTTCCTCATGTCCCAACTCATTTCCCGGCGCCGCCTGATGGCCTTCGCCGCCGTCCTGGCCCTCGCCGCCGCGTGCGCCGCGCTCACCGGCATGGTCGGCAACACCACGCGCGAAGCCACCGACGACGCGTTCGTCGCCGCCGACTTCACGCTCGTCAGCCCGCGCATCGCCGGACAAATCGCGGCGCTGACGGTCGACGACAACCAGGCCGTCAAGCGCGGCCAGCTGCTCGCGCAGATCGACGATCGCGACTACGCGGCCGCGCTCGAAGCCGCACAGGCCGACGTCGCGGTCGCGCAGGCCGCGCTCGATCACGCGTCGACCCGCCTCGTCCAGCAGCGCGCCTCGATCGCGCAGGCCGATGCGGGTCTCGCCGAGAGCCGCGCGAACCACGCGTTCGCGCGCGCCGATCTCGAACGCTACGCCGATCTCGCGCGACACGGCGCGGGCAGCACCCAGAGCGCGGAGCAGGCGCGCGCCCGCGCCGACATGTCGGCGGCCGCCGTCGCGCGCGACAGCGCGGCCTCGACGGCCGCGCGGCAGCAGGTCGACGTGCTGAACGCGCAGCGCGCGCAGGCCGAGGGTGCCCTGCAACGCGCGCGCGCGGCGCTCGACACGGCGCGGCTCAGGCTCTCCTACACGCGCATCGTCGCGCCCGTCGACGGCGTGGTGGGCCAGCGCGCGGCGCGCGTCGGCGCGTACGTGACGCCCGGCAGCCCGCTGCTCGCGGTGGTGCCGCTGCGCGACGCCTATGTGATCGCCAATTTCCAGGAGAACCAGCTGACGCGCGTGCGCGCCGGACAGCGCGCGCTGGTGCGCGTCGACACCTATCCGGATCGGCTGTTCAGCGGCAGCGTCGACAGCATCGCGCCCGCCACCGGCGCGACCTTCGCCGCGATCGCGCCCGACAACGCGACCGGCAATTTCACGAAAGTGGTGCAGCGCATTCCGGTGAAGATCGTGCTCGATCCCGGGCAGGCGGCGCGCGAGCCGCTGCGCGCCGGCATGTCGGTGGTCGCGGAGATCGACACGGCCTCGACGCCCGCGGGGAGAACGTCGCGATGAAGCCGCTCATCCGCGCGCTCGCGCTCGCTTCGTGCGCGACTTCGCTCGCCGGCTGCATGATGGTCGGTCCGGATTTTCAACGCCCCGATGCCGTCGCGCCCGCGCACTGGAATCTCGCGGCACAGGCACACGATTCGCCGCGCAGCCTCGTCACGTCCGATCCGGTCGAGACGCGCTGGTGGCGTGCATTCCATGACGCGCGGCTGGTGACGCTGATCGAGCGCGCGGCCGCATCGAACCTCGACGTGCAGGCGGCCACCGAGCGCCTGGCGCAGGCGCGCGCGATCCGCGGCGTCACGGACGCCGCCGCGCTGCCGTCACTGAACGGCAGCGCGTCGTACCAGCATGCGCGTTCGAGCCGGCGCGGCCTGCTCGACGTATCCGGGTTGAACGGAGAAACCGACTACAACCTGTGGCAGCCGGGCTTCGACGCCTCCTGGGAACTCGATCTGTGGGGCCGGGTGCGCCGCCTCAAGGAGGCCGCGCGCGCGAATGCGCAGGCGAGCGAGGAGATGCGGCGCGACGTGCTGGTCTCGGTGTTCGCGGAACTCGCGCGCAACTACGTGCAATTGCGCGGCGTGCAGGCCGGTCAGGCGATCCTCCGCGACAATCTCGACATCGCCCGGCATAGCGAGGCGCTCACGCAGATCCGCTTCAAGGACGGCGTCGCGACCCGGCTCGAGGTCGCCGAGGCCACCGCGCAGGTCCGCACGATCGAGGCGCAGCTGCCGCTGTTCGAGGCGCAACGCGCGCGGCGCGTCAATGCGCTCGGCTACCTGCTCGGCGAACCGCCGGGCACGCTCGACGCGCTGCTCGCCGCGGCCGAGCCGATCCCGGTCACGCCGCCCGTGGTGCCGGCGGGGCTGCCGTCCGAACTCGCCGAGCGCCGCCCCGACATCCGCGAGGCCGAGGCGCGCCTGCACGCGGCGACGGCCGACATCGGCGTCGCCCGGGGCAGCTTCTATCCGCGCATCACGCTGTCGGCGAACGTCGCGCTGCAGGCGATGCATTCGGGCGATCTCGGCGAATGGAGCGCGCGCATGTTCGGCATCGGACCGGCGCTCAGCGTGCCGATCTTCGACGGGGGCCGCCTCGAGGGCCAGCTGGCGCTGCGCACCGCGCAGCAGCGCGAGGCGATGCTCGCGTTCCGGCGCACGGTGCTCGCCGCCTGGCACGAGATCGACGATGCGATGACGGAGTACGCGGCGCGCCAGCATCACGGCGCGCGCCTCGCCGAAGCCATCGCGCAGGATCGCGTGGCGCTCGAACAGGCGCACCGTCAGTACGTGGCCGGCGCGACCGATTTCCTCAACGTGCTCACGGTCCAGCAGGCCCTGCTCAAGGATCAGCAGGCGCGGGTCACGGCCGCGACCGACGAGGCGCTCGCGTTGATCGGCTTGTTCAAGGCGCTCGGCGGCGGTTGGGAGACCGCGTTTCCGGTCGCCGAGGCAGGCGGTGCGCGCGCGGACGCGCGCTGATGCCGGCGCGCGTGTCGTGCGGGAGCCCAGTGCGATCCTTCAGCGAGGGCGTCGACGCGAACCGCGCCGCGCCGCCCGGCACAGCGGCAGGCGGGCCGGGCGGGCGACATGCGCCTCCCGCGCCGCTCGGTCGCGCGCGGTGCGGCGCGGCCGAATCGAC
Organism: Burkholderia sp. GW821-FHT14F03; assembly: GCF_058803765.1. NCBI lineage: Bacteria > Pseudomonadati > Pseudomonadota > Betaproteobacteria > Burkholderiales > Burkholderiaceae > Burkholderia > Burkholderia sp. GW821-FHT14F03. Next base: position 75,074 of record NZ_JBXAPG010000020.1, on the reverse strand, counting down.
GCCGTGCGACGCGAACCCGCCGCATACGCGCGTCATGCACGCACGCGCGGCGGGCCGTGACGGCCCGACGGCCGCCCCGCGCCCGCTGCGCCACGCGGTTGACCCGCGTCGCATGGGCCCCCTAGAATGCCTGCAAAGCCGCCTCCCGGCGCTTGCCGCATCATCCAGGAGTCCGCAGCGTGCTGGACCATTCCGCCCGCCCCGGCGCCCGTGCGCGCCGCCCGATTCTTTCCGCGCCTGTCGTCCGCCTGTGCGCCGCGCTCGGCGCGACCCTCGCGCTGCTGGGCGGCTGCGCGACCCAGCCGCCCGCCACGTCGCTGCCCCGCAGCGTCTCCCACGCCCTGCCCGCCGACGCCGCGACGCCGCTGTCCGGCGCGCTCGCCGCGCCGATGCGCGCGCACCCGGGCGAATCGGGCTTCCGCGTGCTCGACACCGGCACCGAGGCGCTGCAGATGCGCATCGCGCTCGCGCGCGCGGCGACCCGCACGCTCGACATGCAGTACTACATCGCGGCCGAGGACACGACGGGCAAGCTGCTGCTCGGGGCCGCGCTGTATGCGGCCGACCACGGCGTGCGCGTGCGGATGCTGGTCGACGACCTGAACTTCAAGGACATCGATCAGGTGATGGCGTCGCTGAACACGCATCCGAACCTGGAGATCCGCGTGTTCAATCCGTTCGGCGCGGCGCAGCGCGGCATGTTCGCGCGCACCGCGAACCTGTTCACGAAGATCGACCGCTTCACGCGCCGCATGCACAACAAGGCGATGATCGCGGACAACCAGCTCGCGATCGTCGGCGGCCGCAATCTCGGCGACGAATATTTCAGCGCGAGCCCGACGCTGCGCTTTCGCGACCTCGACGTGCTCGCGGCCGGCCCGGTCGCGCGCGACGTATCGGCGAGCTTCGATGCCTATTGGGCGAGCAGCAGCGCGTATCCGCTGAGCGCGCTGAACCACCAGCGCTTCGACCCGCATGATCTCGACGCGACGCGCGACGCGCTGCGCGCGCATTGGCGCGCGAACGCGGCTCCCTACGACGCGAAGCCGCTGAATGCGACGCCGCTCGCCGCGCAGATCGAGCGAAACGAACTGGGGCTCGTGTGGGCGCCGGCCGAATTCAAGGTCGACTCGCCGGACAAGATCGCGCGGCCCGACGCGGCCTATCGCAGCCCGCCGATGCAGCGGCTCGTCGACCTGACCCAGGCGGCGCGCAGCGAATTCCAGGTGTTCTCGCCGTACTTCGTGCCGCACGACGCGGGCGTGGCCGCGCTCGGCGCGCTGACCGCGCGCGGCGTGCGGGTGGCGATCCTCACGAATTCGCTCGCGGCGACCGACGCCGTCGCCGTGCAGGCCGGCTATGCGCCGTATCGCGCGCCGCTGCTGCGGCGCGGCGTCGAGCTGTATGAATACAAGCCGGAGCAGGGCCCGCGTCCGCTGAACATGTTCGGCTCGCGCTCGCGCTCGCGCGCGAGCCTGCACGCCAAGGCCTATGTGATCGACCGCGAGATCCTCGTGATCGGCTCGATGAACCTCGATCCGCGCTCGGCGTACCTGAACACCGAGATGGCGCTGGTGATCCACAGCCCGGCGCTCGCGCGCCAGGTGGCGACGCTGTTCGACCAGGTCAGCGCGCCCGCGATCAGCTACCGCGTGACGCTGGCTACGCCCGAGGCGCGCGCGCAGCCGGGCGCGACCGCTTCGCCGCTGGTGTGGACCGACGTCGAGGACGGCCAGGTCCACACGTACCACGTCGATCCGCAGGCCGGCCTGTATCGCAACCTGCTGACCGGCCTCGCCGTGCTGCTGCCGATCGACGACCAGCTGTGAGCGGGCCGCGCGCGCCTACAGCGCGGCGCGGATCTTCACCGCGAGCGCTTCGAGCTGCGCCGCGTCGGCCATCTCGCGCGCATGCATGCGCAGGTCCTCGCCGCGCCAGCGCGGAATCAGGTGGAAATGCACGTGCGGCACCGTCTGGCCCGCCGCCGCGCCATTGAACTGGCCGATGAACAGGCCGTCCGGTTCGAGCGTCTTGCGCAGCGCGATCGCGAGCTGCTTCGCCATCTTCATGCAATCGGCCGCCGCGGCTTCCGACAGCTCGTAGAACGTCTCGGCCGCCTCTTTCGGCACCACCAGCGCATGGCCCTCGGACTGCGGCATGATGTCCATGAAGGCGAGCGTGGTGTCGGTCTCGCACAGCTTGATGCACGGAATCTCGCCGCGCAGGATCTTCGCGAAGATATTGGATTGGTCGTAGGCCATCTGGGTCTCCCGGTGTGAAATGCAATCGACAGCGATCAGGGATGTCGATTCTTACCGGTCGCGGCCAATCCCGCAAGCCATGCCGCGCAATCCGCGTCAGCGCGGCGCGCGCAGCGGGATCGACGGGTCCGCGAGCCGGCGCGCGTCGAGCGGCTCGCCCGCCGCGAGGAGCCGCCGGCTCGCGGCGATCTCGCGCCCCGCGTTGACCGCCGCGGCGGCCGCCGGCACGCCGTCGGGACGCAGCCCGAACACGCAGAACGGGCCTTGCCGGGGATCGCCGCGCAACACGAGCGTGTGCTCCGCCTCGAACACGCCGAGCGTCTGCAGGTTGCAGTCGTACTGATCGGACCACAGCCACGGCCACTCCGCATAGATCTCGTCGCCGCCCAGCAGGTTCGCCGCGGCCACCGCGGGCTGGTTCTCCGCGACCTGCCACGACTCCACCCGCACATGACGCCCCAGCAACGGGTTGAAATGCGACGTGACCTCGCCCGCCGCGCCGATCGCCGGATCGGCGGTGCGCCCGCCCGCGTCGACGCGGATGCCGTCGGCCGTCTCCAGCCCCGCCTCGGCCGCCAGCTCGACATTCGGCGCCACGCCGATGCCCACCACCACGACCTCCGCGTCGACCGCGCCCCGGTTCGTCTCGATGCGCGCGCCGCCATGCGGCCCGCGCGCGATCCGTGCGGGCCGCGTCGCGCATTGCAGGTCCACGCCGTGCCGCGCGTGCAGCGCGTGCACGAACGCGGCGACCGACTCCGGCACGCCCCGCCGCAGCAGGCGCTCGCCGGGCTCGATCACGGTGACCGCGCAGCCGCGCCGCGTCGCCGCCGCGGCCACTTCGAGGCCGATGAAGCCGCCGCCCAGCACCGCGACGCGCCGTCCCGGCTGCAACGCCGCGCGCAGCGCGTGCGCGTCGGCCAGCGTGCGCACGTAGTGCAGCCGCACGCCCGCCTCGACCGGCCCGTCGAAACGCCTCACCCGCGAGCCGGTCGCGAGCAGCAAACGCGCATACGGCAACGCCACGCCGTCGGCGAGCCGCACCCGCTGCGCGCCCCGGTCGAGCGCGACGGCCGGCACGCCGAGCCGCAACTCGATGCGCTGCCGCGCATACCACGCGGCGTCGCGCACGAACGCGCGCGCAGCGCCGTCCTCCGCGAGCAACGCCTCCTTCGACAGGCACGGCCGGTCATACGGCACCTCCGGCTCCGCGCCCACCATCACGATGCGCGCGGCCGCGTCGCGCGCGCGCAGCGTTTCCGCCGCCGAGGATCAGGTACGGATCAGCCGACATCGATGTCCGCCCGGCCGTCCGTGATCCGCACCGGATAGACGCGCACCGCCTCCGTCACGGGCGCGCAGCGCGGCGCGCCGCTGCGGATGTCGATCAGCCCCTGGTGCAGCGGGCACTCGACGCAATCGCCCTCGACGAAGCCGTCGGACAGGCGCGCATGCCCATGCGTGCAGAGGTCGTGCAGCGCATGCAGCGCATCGCCGAGCCGGAACACGGCGACCGGCCGGCCTTCGATCACGCGCGCGGCCGGCTCGCCCTCGGTGAATTCGTCGAGCGCGCCCAGCGGCCGCCAGGTCGCGACGGTGGCATCGTTCATCGGTTCTGTCCTCCAGTGCGTCGGGTTGGCTTCAGATCGGCGTCGCGAGCAGGGTCCGCACGCGCGAGGTGTCGTAGATCACGCGCTTCGCGCGATACCGCAGCCCTTCCGGCGTGCGCGCGACGGTGTCGCGGTAGACGCCCGCCTGATACACCTGCGATTCGCCGTCGCTGCGGGTCTGCACGACCACGTAGCTGCTCTCGGTGTCGATCTCGCCGTCGCGCGTCGCGACGATCGCGAGGCCCGACGTCATGTGCCGGTACGAATGCGCGTCGTAGATGTTCGCGTGACGCAGCGACACCACGCGATCGCGCAGCATGCGCCGGTTCGTGCAATGCATGATCCCGACCGGCAGGCCGAGATCGGCGTTTTCCTTCGGGATGATTTCGTACGTGCAGTCCTCGGTGAACAGGTCCGGCCATTGTTCGAGCCGGTCGTTGTCGAGGTGGCCGATGTAGCGCGACTGCAGCATGTGCAGTTCGAACCACGTCCGGATGTCGTCGCTCATGTCGCGCTCCCGTTCAATAGCCCATCAGTTGCTGGTAGCCGACCCAGAAGCGGCGGATCAGGCTCTCGGTGATCGTCGTGTCCTGCTGGTCGGGATTCGCGCGCGACATCTCGATCACCGAGGTCGCGTCCGGGTCGCGCAGCGTGGCGCGCTGCACCAGCTCCGTCGCCTCGGTGTCCTCCATCGAGATATAGCCGGCCGGGCCGACCAGGTTGGCCTGCTGGATGCGCAGCGCGCGCAGCTCGGGCGTATCGTCCTGGTAGCCGAAGAAGTGGAACACCAGCTCGAAATGATCGGGGCCCTTGGGCAGCAGCTGGCGCGCGACCAGCGTGTTGTGGATCTGCTGGATCACCAGCTGCGGAAAGATCGGCTGAATGTGGTTGGTGGTGTCCTCATCGTATTCGGACACGAGCGCGAGCAGCGAATCGTCCTCGAGCGCGAACCCTTCGTCATACGAACGGATATGCTGCTGACGATACGCGGCCGAGGTGTCGTCGGCGGTCTTCGTCACCGTGATCAGGCTGTGCAGGCCGTGCGTCGCATCGGGAATCGCGCGCGCGCGCATGCCGACCCGGAAGATATTGAAGGTCGTATGAAACAGATGCAGCATGCTCGCGTGATAGGGATCCTTTACGTTCTCGAAATAAAGCTTCCAGTTCGATGACGAATACTGGCGCGTGCAGCCGAGATACTCGATCGGCTTGTGGAAAATGCGATCGATCCACGGCCTCATCTGCGCGCCGAGGTAGTCGGGCAGCGCGCCGACCGTCTCGCTGAAGGTCGCGAACACCAGCCCGCGATAGCTGTCGACGCGCAGCTGGCGCAGGCCGTGCCGGCCCGGGTCGAAGTCGGGCGGCATGCCGCTCATGCCCTTCTGGCCGCGCCGGAACGGCACGCCGAGCAGGTTGCCCGCCGGATCGAAGCTCCACTGGTGATAGACGCAGGTATGCGAACTCGCGTTGCCGCGCGCCTTGCGGCAGACCTGCGCGCCGCGATGCGCGCAGCGGTTCACCCACGCGGCGAGCGCGCCGTCCTCGCAGCGGGTGACGACCACGGGCGTATCGCCGACGAAGGTGCTCTTGAAATCGCCGGGTTGGGGAATTTCCGCTTCGAGGGCGACGAAATTCCAGACCGGACCGCGAAAGATCCGCTCCTGCTCGCGCTCGTAGACCGCCTGGGAACTGAACACCTTGTACGGCACGCGCGAACCGTCGTCGTGCGGAAACCGCACCTCGGCGGCATCGTCGCGCGCCAGCCGGCGCAGGGGCTGCTCGGTCTGTTCCATCTCCTCTCTCCTGATCGTGACGGCACACCGCCGATTGGGAGCGATTGTTGAAAAGACCCGCGCCGCCGTCTATCCGGAAAGTGCGATTGCGGCGCCGCACTATCCACTTCCGGCGGCTTTCTGCGCTAGGATGCTCGGATTCCCATGCCGCCCGGCCAGTCGAACCGGCGCCACGATGCGAGGCAGACGACGATGTCCCCGACCCCATTCGAGCCGCGCGCGCTGCGTGCGCACCGGCTCTTCGAGTCCCGCGATCTCGACGAAACCCGCGAGCGGATTTCGCGCGTGATGCAGCCGCATGCGCTGATGCCGGACAGCCGCCATCCGGGCGCCGCCCATATGGATTTCGTCCGGCTTGGCGGGCTCGGCATCGGCGCGATCGCGTTCGGCGACGCGATGCGCGTGCGCGTCGAGGCGGTGGACGGCTATCACCTGCTGATGTTCTGCCTCGCGGGGCATGCGGAAGTCCGCTCGATGGGCCGCACGGTCGACGTCGACCGGCGCACCGGCGTGCTGTGCGCGCCCGGCGAATGTTTCGACGCGCGCCTGTCTGCGGACTGCGAACAGTTCGTGCTGCGCATCGATGCGGCGGCGCTCGCCGCCTCGACCGGCGAGTGCGGCCCCGCGCTCGAACCGGTGGTGGAGGTCGGCGAGGCGTCGCTGGCCGCGTGGCGACAGCAGCTGATGTGCGTCGCGGGCTCGGCGGCCCTGCTCGGCTCCGCGCAGGCCAATCCGCGCGTCGCGGCGCAGGTCGAGCGCCTGCTGCTCGACCTGCTGGTCGACGGACACGCCTCCGCGGCGGCGGCGGCGCTTCGCGCCGATCCCGCGCCGGCCTTCGTGCGGCGCGCGCAGGATTATGTCGACGCGCATTCCGCGCAACCGCTGCAACTCGCCGATGTCGCGCGCGCCGCCGGCGTGCCCGAGCGCACCCTGCGCGACGGCTTCCTGCGGTTCCGCGGCGTGAGCCCGATGCAGTACCTGCGACAGATCCGGCTCGACAAGGCGCGCGAGCGGCTGCGTGGTGCGCCGCCCGGCTTGCGGATCGCCGATATCGCGCTCGCGTACCGGGAACGATTCGGGGAATTGCCGTCGGGAACGGTCGACGGGCGGCTCTAGCGGAACGGGTCCATGCGCGCGGGGCATCCCGGCGCGGGGCCTTCCGGCGCGGGGCAAGCAGGCCGACGCGCGCCGTCACGCCCGAGTTAACGCGCGCACCACGCGCGCGCGACCTCGCAGAACAGCGCCGTCGTCGCGCTCGCATCGTGCAGCCGGCGGCTCATGATGATCGGCGAGGTCGCGACCGGCTCGGCCAGCCGCCGATACACGACGCCGCGCACCCGCAGGCCCTCGATGCTCTCCGGCACCAGCGTCACGCCCACCTGCGCGGCCACCAGCCCGAGCGCCGTCTGCAATTCGCGCACCTCGTGCACCGCGGCGGGCGCGAGCGCGCCGTCGCGCAGCGCGGACAGCTGCTGGTCGGCGAAGCTCGGGCGCGGCGTGCTCGGATAGACGATCAGCGTCTCGCGCGCCAGATCGCGCAGCATCAGCGGGCGCGCGGGATCGGCGAGCGGATGGCCGTCCGGCAGCACCGCGATCAGCCGCTCCTCGACCAGCACTTCGCGCACCAGCTGCTCGTCGTCGAAGCGCACGCGGCCGAAGCCGACGTCGATGCGCCCGCCTTTCAGCGCGCCCAGCTGCTCGATCGTGAACATTTCGATCAGCGCGACCTCGATCGACGGGGCGCGCTCGCGGAACGCGCGGATCACCTCGGGCAGCGCGCCGTACAGCGTGGACGGCACGAAGCCGATCACGATCCGCGCCGACAACTGCGCGAGCCGGCGCGTCAGCGGCGCCAGCTCGTCGGCCTGGTCGACGAGGCGCTTGGCCTGCGCATAGAACACCCGCCCCGCCTCGGTCAGCTTCAGCGGCCGCGCGGCCCGCTCGAACAGCGGCAGGCCGAGCGTCTCCTCGATCATCTGCAATTGTCTGCTCAGCGGCGGCTGCGTCATGTGCAGCCGCTCCGCCGCCCGGGTGATGTTCATCTCCTCGGCCACCGCGATGAAATACCGAAGCTGGCGCAATTCCATGCATACCTCGAAAGTATGGAAGTAGTCGGAAACGGTGTTGGACGCCCCCGCCCGTCCGTCCCTACCCTGTGCGACACAGGAGGAATCGCATGATAGCAACCGCCACCATCGACCGCGTCGAGACGCTGCTCGTCGACGTGCCGACCATCCGCGCACACAAGCTGTCGGTCGCGACGATGCACCGGCAAACCCTGGTGCTGGTGCGCCTGCGCTGCAGCGACGGCGTCGAGGGCGTCGGCGAAGGCACGACCATCGGCGGCCTCGCCTACGGCGAGGAGAGCCCGGAGAGCATCCGGGTCAACCTCGACACGTATTTCGCGCCGCTGCTGCTGGGCCAGGACGCGACCCGCCCGGGCGCGCTGCTCGCGCGGCTGCGGCGCGCGATCCAGGGCAACCGCTTCGCCCGGTGCGCGGTCGAGACCGCCCTGTTCGACGCGCAGGCGCGCCGGCTCGGCGTGCCGCTGTCCGAGTTGTTCGGCGGCCGCGCGACCGAGACGCTCGAGGTCGCGTGGACGCTCGCGAGCGGCGACACGCAGCGCGACATCGCGGAGGCGGAAGCGATGCTCGACGCGCGCCGCCATCGCGCCTTCAAGCTCAAGATCGGCGCGCGCGCCGTGGCCGACGACGTCGCGCACGTGGTCGCGATCAAGCGCGCGCTCGGCGCGCGCGGCGACGTGCGCATCGACGTGAACCAGGCCTGGCGCGAATCCGACGCGCTCTGGGCCGCGCCGCGCCTCGCGGAGGCAGGCGTGAGCCTGATCGAGCAGCCGGTCGCCGCCGCCAACCACGCGGGCCTCGCGCGCCTGACCGCGCAGGCGGCCGTGCCGGTGATGGCCGACGAAGCGCTGCACGGCCCCCACGACGCCTTCCGGCTCGCGCAGGCGCGCGCGGCCGACGTGTTCGCGGTCAAGATCGCGCAATCGGGCGGCCTGCTCGGCGCGGCGCGCGTCGCCGCGATCGCGTCGGCCGCGCATATCGACCTGTATGGCGGCACGATGCTCGAAGGGCCGATCGGCACGATCGCCTCCGCGCAGGTGTTCAGCACCTTCGATTCGCTCGGCTGGGGCACCGAGTTGTTCGGCCCGCTGCTGCTGACCGAGGAGATCCTGGTCGAGCCGCTGCGCTATCACGATTTCGCGCTGCACCTGCCGACCGGGCCCGGGCTCGGCATCGCGCCGGACTGGGCGCGCATCGAACGCCTGCGGCGCCGCTGAGCCCGCCCCCGACACCCCACACGACACCACAGGAGACGCATGATGAACAGGGAAGCCATCGACACGCTGCTGAAGTCGATCGACGACAGCGCCACCCGGCCCGGCAACGCCCGCACCCGGGCGCTCGTCAACCGCATCGTCCGCGATCTGTTCCAGACGATCGAGGACCTCGACGTGCAGCCCGACGAATTCTGGACCGCGCTCAACTATCTCGGCGAAGCGGGCAGGAGCGGCGAGCTGGGGCTGCTCGCCGCCGGGCTCGGCTTCGAGCACTTCCTCGACCTGCGCCTCGACGAAGCCGAACAGCGCGCGGGCGTCGCGGGCGGCACGCCGCGCACGATCGAAGGGCCGCTGTACGTCGCGGGCGCGCCCGCGTCGGACGGTCACGCGCGGCTCGACAGCGGCGACGAGCCCGGCGAGACGCTCGTGATGCGCGGCCGCGTGCTCGACGAAACCGGCGCGCCGCTCGCGCATGCGCTGGTGGAGGTCTGGCATGCGAACCACCTCGGCAACTACTCGCACTTCGATCCCGCCCAGCCGCCGTTCAACCTGCGCCGCTCGATCCGCGCCGACGCCGAGGGGCGCTACAGCTTCCGCAGCGTGGTCCCGGTCGGCTACAGCGTGCCGCCCGGCGGCCAGACCGAGCGCCTGCTCGACCAGCTCGGCCGCCACGGCCACCGGCCCGCGCATATTCATTTCTTCGTCTCCGCGCCGGATCACCGCAAGCTGACGACCCAGATCAACATCGACGGCGACCCGTACCTGTGGGACGATTTCGCATTCGCGACCCGCGACGGCCTCGTGCCCGCGCTGCAACGCGCCGAGGGCGCGGCCGGCCGGCCCTATGGCGTCGACGGGCCGTTCGTGCTGATCGATTTCGATTTCACGCTGCTGCGGCAGCGCGCGAGCCTGCCGAGCGCCGAGGTCGAGCGCGCGCGGGCCAGCGCCTGACGCGCCATTCACCGGGAGCCATCGACCATGCTGTTTCATGTGGAAATGACCGTCAACCTGCCCGCCGACCTCGACGGCGTGAAAGCCGCGAGCCTGAAGGCCGAGGAGAAGGCCGTCTCGCAGCGCCTCCAGCAGGAGGGCATCTGGCGGCACCTGTGGCGCATCGCCGGACGCTACGCGAACATCAGCGTCTTCGACGTCGAAAGCCCGCAGCACCTGCACGACGTGCTGAGCCAGCTGCCGCTGTTCCCGTACATGGAGATCGAGGTGCGCGCGCTGTGCCGCCACCCGTCGTCGATCCACGACGACGATCGCTGAGCGCCCCCGCGCGCGGCGCGCCGTAAACGCACGACGCCGCTCCGAGGAGCGGCGTCGATTCCGGCCGTCCTGCCCGGATCAGAAGCTCACGCGCACGCCGGCGTTGCCGCCCACCATCCGCTGGTGCGCGCCGCTCAGGTTGAACCAGTAGCCGGCCGACGCATACACGCTGACCCGCTGGTTCAAGCGCGTCGACACCCCGACGCCGACATGACCGAGCGTCGCGTTCTGCTCGGTCGACACCGTCGCGCTGTTCCCGAACGACACCGTGTCGGAGCCGCCGAAGTAGTGCAGCACGTTCAGGCGCGCATACGGTTCCCAGACGACGCCGGCCGCCGTGAAGGTGCCGAACAGCCGCGCGCCGATCCGGCCGATCACCGAGTTCGCGTTGCCGAACGAGACGCTCGACGTACCGTCGTTCAGGTCGTTGATGTTCGTGTGCTGGAAGATCAGCTGCAGCTGCGGCTCGAACATCAGGCTCTGGGAGAACGGCACGGGCGCGCCGGCCTCGACCGACGCCGTCATCGAGGTGCCGTGCGTCGTCGCGCCGATGTTGTTGTTCGACTTCGGATCGATCGTCATGGTGCTGCCCATCAGCACCGTGTCCGTGTACCAGCCGCTCGGCCCGATGTGGGTCCAGTAGCCGCCCGCGCTGTACGAGTTGATCGACAGGTTGCCGACCGGCAGGCCCTGCTGGCCGAGCGCGAAACCGCTGACGTCGCCGGATGCGCGCGTGAAGCCGAGGAAGAAGCCGTAATGATTGCGATGGCCGCTCGCGGTGCGGTCCGCATACAGATCCTGGCCGACCTGGCCGCCGATGATCGATCCGTCGAAACCCTGGTTCACCGTGCCCTCGTTGGCGAGATTCACGTGATTGCCCCACACGCGCCCCCATGCCGCCGGCACCGGGCCCGTCTCGGACGGCAGCGTCTGCGAGCCGAGGCGGTCGTGGAAGGTGCCGAGCTGCTGCACGCCCATCTCGCGCGCGAGCGACGCGACCTCCGCGTAGATCGGCACTTCGATCCGGTAGGTCGGCACGGGCGTCGGCGGCAAGACGTCCGGCTTGACCGGGCCGACCAGTTGCGAGCGCAGATACCAGCTGTTCGGATCGCTGCCGTTCAGGCCGCCGCGATACAGCGAGTAGGTATAGGCGCCGGCGTCGACCGACGTGCCCTGCGTGAAGGTGCCCGCCGCGGTCGTCGCGCCGTTGAGCGCCTGCACGACCTGGATCCCGTTGCCGCTCGTCAGCGCGCCGCCGCCGCCGACGTTGGTCACCTTGAGCGCGGTGGTGCCGCTCGCCGTGCCGCCGTTCAGCACCAGCTTGTCGGTCGGCGAATTGTCGCCGCCCAGCTTGGCGTTGATCGCGATCGTGCCGTTGCTGCCGAGGTAGTTGCCCGTCACCGTCAGCGTGTTGCCGATCTGCGCGCCGCCGAGGCGGATCACGCCCGCGTTCGTCAGGTTGCCGTTGACCGCGAAATTGCCGGCCGGCCCGCTCGCGAGCTGGGCGAGCGCGTTCGCGACCGCGAGCGTGCCGTTGTTGGTCACGTTGCCGGTCACCGCGCCGTAGCCGCCGAGCGTCGCGCCCGCGTTGACCTGCACCGGGCCGCCGCCCGACAGCGCCGCGTTCGCGTGCGCGGCGTCGCCGACGATCAGCGTGCCCGCGCCAACCGTCGTGCCGCCGCTGTACGACTGCACGCCGTTGAAGGTCAGCGCGCCCGCGCCGTCCTTGAGCAGCGCGCCCGTGCCGGTGATGCTGCCCGCATACGCGGCGTCGGCCGGCTGCGCGACGTGCACGAGCCCGTTGTCGGTGATCGCGTTCGGCAGGCTCGCCGCGTCGGCCTGCAAGGTGCCGGCCGCGTCGACCACCATCTTGCCGGTATAGCCCGAGTTGTCGCCGTTGAGCACGAGCACGCCCTGCTGCACCTCGGCGAGCGTCATGCCGGACAGCGGCCCCGTCAGGGTCCAGGTGCCGCTGTCCTGCTTGTACAGCGTCTGGAAGTTCGTGAAGGTGCCGGACATCGTGCCGGCCCCCGTGCCGTTCAGCGTGACGAGGTTGTTGCCGCCGCCGCCGTCGAGCGTGCCCGAGATGCTCGATCCGGTGTACAGGTGCAGCGCGTCGTCGCCGCCCATGAAGGTCAGGTCGCCGACGATCTTGCCGCGATTCGTGAAATCGATCGGATCGTCGCCGCCGCCGATCACGCTGCCCGGCGCGATCATCACGCCCGTCGCGTTGTTGACGACGGTGTTCGGGCCGGTCTCGATGAGGTTGTCGAACCAGATCGCCGCGGAATTCGTCGCGCGGATCGTGCCGTTGTTGATGATCGTGTTGTTCGAGCCTTCGGTATTGATCGGCTCGGCCCGCCACAGCTGGCCGTCCGTGCCCGAGCCGGACGAGATCACCTGCGCGCCCTGCTCGATCACGAGTGTATTGCCGTGATACATGTCGATGGTGTTCGAACCGGTGCCGTAGAAGCCCGGATTCGACACGGGCGTGTTCTGCACCAGCGAACCCGAGCCGACCGTGATCGTCGTGTTCTGGCCGACCGAGATCGCCGAAGCGTCGCCCACCACCAGCTGGCTGCCGGGATTGAGCGTGATGGTCGAGCCGGTCGGCGTCGACGAACCCGTGCCGATCGTCGACGTCCACGGCGACGGCGCGGCGGTGTCGCAGACCGTGTTGAGGCCCGTCGTCGTGCAGTTCGCATAGACCGATGCGGGCAGGAACGCCAGCACGGCCGACGCGGCAGTCACCGCGCGCGTCATCGCGAAACCGCTGTCATCTGTCCGTTTACCCGAAACGGACGCGATCGAACGCGGTGTGAGGTTGAACCATGAAGGCATCGGGGCGACGCGCGCCGCAGCTGTCTTCGTGTGCCGTTTCAAACGGCCTCCGATAGATCGCAGCATTTTCTTGTCTAAAGTCAGAAGTTGGAAATTAGTGATCAGAGCGCGGCGAGCTTGTGGCCCGAGTGTCAAATACTTAGGTGTTCTGATTTACGTGCGTTCTGATGCTGGTGCCAAACTACTGACCCGATCCGCATGGGTCAAGAAGAGGGTGCGATGCTGATTGGATTATGTAGGCTGGCTCACATTCGTCGGTGGATAAAATGCAATCGCCGCATTGCACCAATGCAGAAGTGACAATTAAAGCGCAAAAACGATTGTCAAATGAAACGTCCATCCGGTGCGCGCGGATTCGAGCGAACCGGTTTCACTCGCCATGGATCGGCGGCGATGGCCTCGCGCTCCACGTTCGCGCGCGCGACGCGCGCCCTGCTGTATGCGGAAAAACGCGGCCAATAGGCGATCAGATACGCGATCGGAATGATCGAGGTGACCGACGACAGCGCGAGTGTCGATGTCAGCAGCAACAGGATCATCATGCTGAAGCCGTCGCTGACCGTGAACGCGAGCACGGCGAGCGCCACGAGCGCGGGGAACAGGCCCATCTCGGTCACGTTGTCCGCGAGGCCGGCGAAGCCCGCGACATTGATGTCTTTGCGCACGAGCCGGATGTACGAGAGGTCGCCGTAGCGCCGCACGATCTCATGCTGATCGATGCCCTTGATCAGATCATCGATGCGCGCATCGAACAGAAATGCATAGCCGCTGAAACGATGGCCGAACGTATCCGACTCGAAGAAATTATGCGCGGCGAGATACAGCGAGAACCCGCACATCGCGGCGCTGAACAGCACCAGCACGATGAGCGGATGCACGCGCCGCACATTGTGCCGGTACGGATACAGCAGCGCGACGATGCCGATCGCCGCCGTCGACTTCGAGAAGCTGATGAAGAAGCCGATCGCATAGATCGCAATCATCTTCCAGGTCGGCTTCTCCGTGTACAGGTAGACGATGAACGACCCGACCAGCAGCGACGAGAAGAAGCCCGCCTCGCGCGACAGGCCCGACACGCGCGAGAAGTAGAACACCTCGAAGAAGTTCGTGTAGGTGAGCGTCGCGTACGGCCCCCACACCATCTCCGAGATCGCCGTCGGCCCGAGCTGGTAGGACAGCGGGCGGTCGACGTAGTAGGTGGTGAACTGCAGGGTCGCGAACGCGACATTGAATACGATCCACGGTTGCAGATACGCGATGCGGCGCTCGTGGGTGTACATCAGGTAGGCGATGCAGATCGCGATCGACGCGATCCGCATCGCCATCGACGGCGAGCCGATCGCGCCCGCCGCCACCGCCAACAGCAACGGGCCGCTCCACTTGCGCGCGGTATCCATCACGAAGCGCGAGAAATCCGGATCGAGGAACGGCACGAAGATGTACAGGTAGATCGTGAAGCCGCCCACCTGCGGGTTCAGCACCACGCACGTGAACAGCATGTAGAACAGCATCGAGACGAATCGGGCGTACATGGCTACCCCTTGCCCTGGACGGCGGCGGGAATCAGGTATTGCGGCATCGGCCCGAGCGTCCACGTGTAGCCCTCGGCCGGCACGACGACGTCGCGCATCGCGCCCTGCCAGTCACTGAGGCGATAGCGGCCCGCCGGCACCGCGACGCGGACCGGGCCGGCCGCCGCCGTGGCGCGCCAGCCGATGAACACGGGCGCGGCGTCGCCGAATTGATAGACGCGCGCCCCGCCCGCTTCGTACAGGGTCCGCCGCCAGGCGCGCGCGCCCAGCGCGTTCGCGAGCACCGTGGCGGCGACATAGGCCGGCTTCGGCGCGAGGTCCGCGCTCAACAGCCCGAAGTTCTTCTCCGAATCGGCCGGATCGACGCCGTCGTCGACGAAGTCATACCAGAACATCGCGACCACCGATGCATAGCGGCGCGACAGCAGGAAGCTGCGCAGCAGGAAGGCAGCCTGCGTCGCATCGGTGAGCGGCGAGTTCGCCGCGCGCGAGGGCCAGCCGAGTTCCGTCACCCACAGGCCCGGCGGCCGCTCGGGCGACGCCGATGCGTGCACCACCCGATCGCGCAGGATGGGCCACACAGTCGGGATGCTGACGGCGGAAAGCGACGTGCCGGGCGTGGGATAGCCGGCGTCCGGATCGAACGGCGTCATGTACGGATGAATGCTGACGCCGTCGAACACGGCGCGCGGCAGCTGCTTCAGCATCGGTTCGGCGCAGTCGCCGCCCGGGCCGCCGCCCGCGCCGCCGCCGCCGCACGCGATCACCTGCGCGCCGGGGTCCTGCTGCTTGATCGCTGCCGACGTGCTCGTCAGAAGCGCCGCGTAATCCTCGAGGCGGATCGGGCCGAACGACGGCTCGTTCCATACCTCCCAGTGCCTGATGCGGCCCGCGTAGCGCGCCGTCACGCGCGCCGCATAGCGCGCGAACAGCGCGCGCTCCTTCACCGTGCGCGGAAAGCCCTGCGGCCCCGTGAACAGCCCCGGATACGCCGCCGCATTGCCGTAGTCGAGCGCGACGAGCGGCTTCAGGCCCTCCCGCGCCGCGACGGCGAGGTAATGATCGTAGTCGGGCGGAAACGCGAAGACGCCCGGCGTCCGTTCGATCTGATCCCAGTAGAGTTCATCGCGGAACCAGCTGAAGCCGGCGCGGCGGATCAGCGGCATGACCTGTTCGGGATCGCCGCGATGCTGGCCGAAGTGCGTCGCGACGCCGGCGTCCGGCAAGCCCTCGGCAGCCGCCGGCACCGCGGCCGCGCCGAAACGGCGCTCGGCCAGCACCGCGCCCGCGCGGCTCATGCGCACATCCACCGCGAACCAGCCCGGACGCGGCAAGGCCACGTCGATGCGCAGGTCCGGCTGCGCTGCCGCGCGATAGACGGCGATGGGCGCGTCGAGCGGCGCGCCGTCGCGATCGCGGCCAAGCAATTCGACCGTCACGGTCGCCTCGCCCGCGCCCGGCGGCACCTGGGTCGAGAAGCGCAGCGGCAACGGCCCCGGCTGCGCGAGGATCAGCGAGCCGGGCGCATTGGCGAGCGTCAGCGCGGCGTCCGCCGAGGCGGCCCGCGCCGCCGGCGCGCTCGCCGCGACCAGGACCGCCGCGCCGAACGCGGCCGCGCGGACGGCCCACGACGCGCCGGGCAGCCCGCGCGCGCAGACGCGCAGACGACGATGCGGGAAGACCTTCACGGCTCAGGCGTAGCGCTCGCTGCGCCGGCGCGGAATCGCGTTCAGCACCACGCCGACGACGCACGAGCCGGTGCGGTCGAGCTGCTGCGACGCTTCCGAGATCTCGTTCGCGCTCTGCGCGTTCGGCCGCACCACGAGCACCGAGGAGCCGGCGATCGCGCCGATCAGGTGCGCATCGCTCGCGGCAAGCACGGGCGGCGTATCGACGATGATGATGTCGTAGCGCTTCGCCAGATCGGCGAGCCGTTCGCGCAGGACCGGGGTCGACAGCAACGCCGACGGGTTCGCCGGATAGCGGCCGGCCGCCATCACCGACAGCCCGTCGATGCCGACGCTGCGAATCGCCTCGCGCACGTCGAGGTCGTCGGCCAGCACCTCCGCGAGCCCGGGCCGCAGAGGCTGCCCGAACAAGGCCGCGAGCCGGCCGCGCCGCAGGTCGCCGTCGATCAGCAGGACCCGCTGGCCCGCCTGCGCGCTGAGGGCAGCGAGATTCGCCGCGATGAAGGTTTTGCCGGTTTCCGCCGTCGCGCCCGTCACCGCGAGGATGTTGTTGCTGGTCTGCGCCATGCGGAACTGCAGCGACGCGCGCACGCGGTGCAGTTCCTCGATCGACAGATCGCCGGTACGGTCGGCCGCCAGCAGGAAATGCTGACCCGCCTGACGCGGCCCGATCACTTCCCAATCGTTCGGCCGCTCCGGCTCGATGAGCCGCACGAACTGCAGCCGGTCGAGCTGCGCCTGCCGTTCGCTGTACAGCACGTTGCCGAGCACGGGCGCATTGAGCTGACGTTCGACGACGCGCGGGTTGTCGAACGCGGGCTGCAACTGCGCGCGGAAGAACAGGAACAGCACCGCCACGATGAAGCCGCCCGCCGCGCCGGCCACCACGATCAACAGCCGGTTCGGCTTGAACGGTTCGGCCGGCAGCACGGCCGTGTCGATCAGGTGCACGTTGCCGAGCGTGCCCGACTGCGTGACCATCAGTTCATTCGCCTTGTTGACCATCGCGACGTAGATGTCTTCCGCGACCTTCACGCTGCGGGTCAGATCCGACGTACGGCGCGCCGCATTTGGCAGCGCCTTGAAATGCGAATCGAAATCGGCCTTCTGCTTCTGCAACAGGCCCAGCTGCCGATCGATCACCTGCATCTCCGGCGCCTGATTCGTGAAGCGCGCGGCCAGCGCCGCGCGCTGCACCTGCAGCACGGTGATCTGGCGATCGAGATCGAGGCTCGCCTGGAGGTACGACGACGCCTCGCTCGTCGCCGTCATCGAGTTCGACGACGCGCGGTACTGGCTCAGGCCCGCCTCGGCCTTCGCGAGGTTGTCGCGCAGCGTCGGCAGCTCGCCTTCGATGAACGCGCGGGTCTTGCTCGCCTCTTCCTGCCGCTGCGCGACGTGCGCCGCGAGATACGAATGCACGACGCTGTTCGCGAGCGCCTGCGCGAGCGCCGGTTCCTCGCTCTCGTAGCGGATGTTGACCACGCCGGTATCCTTGCCCGACTCGCTGATCTTGAGACCGCGCAGGAAATACTTCATCGCGCGCTCGTCGCTGTAGCGCGTGACCGAGAAGCGGTTGCCGGGCCGCGCGACCAGACGGTCGACGGTCAACGACACGCCGCCGCCGCTTGCCATGTGCCCGACCTCGCCGTCGAGCAGCGGCCGGCCATGATCGTCCTCGAGGCGATAGCGGCCGTCGTCGAGCACCTTCAGCGCGAGCGGCTTGTCGGCGAGCGCGGGCGGCACGCGCAGCCCGCTCACGCCGACCTCCTCGCCGCCCCATGCGAACGACGACAATCCCGGCACCCACAGCGGCTCGCCGCGCGTCGCGAGCTTCGCCGTCAACGCGCCCAGCAGCGGAAAGCGGCGCGGCTCGACCCGCTGATCGAGACCGAACTCGGCCAGCACGGGCATGAGCACGCGCCGGCTCTGCATGATCTGCATCTCGGCGTCGGTCGGCAAAGTCGCCGGCATCGGCTCCGGCGCGCCGGCCGGCGTGGTGGCGACGAGCGGGTTCGGATTCGGAAAATCGACCTTCACGGTCGCATCCGACGAATACATCGGCGTGGCCAGCAGCGCGTAGACCGTGCACAGCACGGTCGCCGCCGCGACGCAGGCGCCGACGAAACCCATGTGGTCGATCACGAGCCGGACCAGGTCCGACACGGAGAACGCATCCGGGTTGTCGCGCAGACGGATCGGACGCTGGTCGTAAACTTCGGTATTCATCTGCTGCGTGTCCTTGCTCGAATGCACCGTAGCCTGGGTTTATCGGTAAGCGCGGGGCGCGGGGCCCATATCGGAGGCGGCCCGCGCACGGACCGCGGCGCCGCTGCTGCGGCGCGCTGGCTTCGCGTCGGAAGAGTCGGCCGGCCGGGCCGGACCGCCTGTCCGCCCGGTCAGGCCGGGCGCGACGGATGCGCTGCGGAATCAGCGATCGCCAGTTTCACGAGACAGCATGCATTCATTGCGACAAGCCGTCTGTTAGTTGGCGCACAGTAATTGCAGGCGACCAATCGGGGGATTTGTAGCCGATTGTTTCCTGGGGGCGTGGATATCGCGGCGGGCGGTGGGAAAAGGCCCTGCGGCGGGCGTTTGGCGGACGGTCGTCGGGAGGATGGGCGGCATCCGCGATGCGCGATCGGGCGAGTCGTTCGTGCGGCGGACACGATCCGTGCCGATTCGATATGTGCGCCGGATGACAGAACGCGACGATCGGCTGGAGCAAGGGGCGGACAGTCATGTGAACGTCGCTCGCCGCACGACGTGACGCCCGGATTCACGCCACGATCACTCTGCCACCCCATGAGGGCTACCTTGCTTTAGCCGGTCTCCCCAAGCTCGTTCGCAAGCCAGGCCTCTGCTGACTCCCGACTTCCGGCAAGCTCGACGAGCACCCTGAGCACGTAGCGCAGCACGGATTCGATATTCGATGCCTTGGCGGCGCGCCACGCCTGCGTGAGCGACAGATTCCTCTCCCGCTCCTCGTTCAACATCGCATGGCACCGGGCTATTTCCGAGTGCGCGTATGCCGCGCCCGCCAGATCGCCGCCCCGCGCGTACAGCTCCAGCGCCGATCGATAAAAAGCCAGCGCCTCGCCCGCATTTCCGGCGCGCCGCTCCACATCTCCCAGCGCCTGCTGCGCGTCGCCCTGCCCCTGCGAATCCTGCACCCGGACAAATATCGCCTCCGCCCGTTCAAGCAGGACTCGCGCGTCGTCCCCGTCCTGCTCGATCAGCAGAAGGCCCAGCCCGTACAGTGCGTTCGCCTGGCCCAGGCTGTCGCCCTGCTGCTCATAGAGTGAGAATGCGCGATGGTATTGCTCGCGTGCCGCTTCTCCGTGGCCGAGCCTCCGTTCAAGCTCTGCAAGCGATCGATGTGTATTGGCCTGCCCCTGCCGGTCGCCCGCCTGCAAGAACATCGTCAGCGCACACGCCAGCAGCTCCTGTGCTTCGTCGAATTCCGACAGGCATAGTCCGAGATTACCCAGCGACTGAAGCGTATTGGCCGTGCCCAGCACGTCGCCTGCCGCTTCGTAAAGATGCAGTGCACGCGCGTAAAGCGCCTGCGACGCCTCGGGATTTCCTTGCCGAGTCTCCAGATCCCCCAGACGGGCCAGCATCAATGCCGGTTGCTTCATATGGGGAAGACTCGCGCGCAGAATCTCGGCGGCTGCGGTGGGACGGAACTGCAAGGTGGGATCCAGATGATGGAGCAATGCTTCGAGCACGCCATCCCCCGGCGCCCCCAGCCGCAGTTCCCGGGAAATCATCCGATGCACCGCTTCGAACACACTCAGCAGTTGTGCCCTGGCGCGCAGGCTTTCATCGGTCGAGACGATGCTGTCGGCGGCCTCCGCCAAGCAGTCGAAGTAGGCAAACGCGATCAGTCGAACCTCCGACCAGCACGCCTTGGCGCCTTCGGATGAAAATCCGTCCAGCGCGAACCGCGCCACCGGCGGCAACAGGTGGAACCGGTCGCCGCGCAGCTTCCATACGTGATGCCGGGTCAATGCCTGCCGGGCCGCATCGGGCCAGCCGCCCGCCTTCTCGAACGCGGAGACCCGGTGGCTGTCGACGCCGTCGGGAAACAGCGCGGCCAGCATCCACAACTGAAGCGCGCCGGGTTGATCCTGCAGCGCATCCTTCGTCAAGCACAGGCTGATCGACAAACTATCGAGCCGCGAATCGATCAGCCGCCCTTCCGCCAACGCCACGCCGACGGATCGCCACCGTGCGACGAGATCCGCGAACGGATACGCATTCCCGAGACGCGCGATCAGGGTAACGCTCAGCGCGTGGCATCCCAAATCGTCCGATACGAACCGACGCAGATCATCGTCGGGCGGCGGAGCGTCGCCCGTCCACAGCTTGCGGAACAACGCCGTCGCGGCATCGAGCGGCAGCGCATCGATCCGGATCGGCCGCGACATCACCCCCGTCAGATCGACGCGCGACGAGGCCAACAGCCGTACGCCCTGGATTTTCTGCACCTCGCGCAGCAGCCGAATGCCATCCTCCTGTTCCGCGACACTCTCCAGGTTGTCGAGGTAGTACAGCCCGGGCACGAGCACCTGGGCCAGGCTGTTCCCGTCGGCGACGTCGTCGACGCCCAGTGCGCGACCCATCAGCCCCGGCAGATCAGCCGGATTCGCTTCATCGGGGACATCGACGTAGAAGGCCGTCTGTTCCGGGCACGCTTTCAGCCATGCCTCCAGCGCCGCCTTGCAGACCTCGGTCTTGCCGATGCCGCCGCATCCCGTGACATGCGCAAACACGACCGCGGAATCGTCGCTGCTGTGAAGGAACGCCAGGACCGCCGCCACTTCGTCGGCACGGCCCAGGACCTCTCCTTCGCGCGGCCGCAGGCGCGCATCCTTGCAGCCGGACAACCTGCCCGGCTGACGCGGCGCGTCGGAGGGCGCGGGCCGGATAGCCTCGGGCGAAGCGGCCGGCGTCGCCGCGCCCTCGTGCGGCGGCGGCTCAGCCTGCGCCTCCCGCGACCTCGGCAGATCCGCGATGAACGCGATCAGCGAGTCATGCACCTGATCGCCCTGCCGCGTTGCCGGTTTGCAGATCGAAAAATGATCCGCGTCAATCGGAATGGGGACTTCGCCCGGCACGTGCGGATCGCTGCTTCCCGCCGGTACGACCATCACTCGCGGCCCGGGCAGCCATTTGAGCAAGCGCCGCTGAAGCTCGACGCCGTGGGTTTCGGCGAAACTGCGAACCCGGAACCCGAGTTCGCCATATTGCTTATTGAACTGCCGATTGAGGCTCAGCAGATGCGTATTGTTCGCGGTCAGATCGCCGACCTGCACATTCGTGCGCAGCAGGCCCTTGAACGCCATGGCCAGATTGGCCAGATCCGAACCCTGGTGCGGGGTGGCGAGAAAGACGACGCCCCGGATCCACCGGACCAGGTTCGCATACCGCGCCACGTCGTGCGTCATCGCGTGAACGATGGCGGTCTTGATGACGAGACCGCCCATGCTGTGCCCGACCAGGATCAGCGGCCGATTCCGCAACGCCTTGTGCCCCTCCAGACGATCCAGCACGCTCGTGCCCTGATCCGGCAGCGACATCGCGGCACTGCGCCAGCCGGACAACTTCGCGTCGTAGCCCAGAACCCAGGTATCGCAGCCGCTTTCCTCGCCCACCCAGCGCGGCCAGAGCGTGGTCGGGTCTTTCGGACGGCTCATCCAGGTTTGTTCCGGATCGCCGTCCAGACCGTGCACGAAAATGATGGAAAAAAGCCCCGGCTCTTTGGGTTGGTGAATATTTTTCAGCGAAGGCATGGCATTCCGGTTTGGGTGGGGATCGGGCTCGGCACGTTCGCCTCGATACGCAAACCGATATTATCGGCAGCCGCGGGCATTCCCCTGAGTCTTATCAGGTCGACGCCGCTTGTTTCCATGCCCGGATCGGCCTGTCCGCCCACCTCGGGCCCGTGTCTCGCCACATGATCCGCGCCGCCCGGATCACGCGGCCGCCCCGTCACCCCGTCCGATCCCGCGGCAACAAACCATACAACGCGGAATCCGACACCTCGCCGTCCACGAGCCAACGCTCCCTGAGCAAGCCTTCCCGCACGAAGCCCGCGCCTTCCAGCACGCGCGCCGAGCCGAGATTGCGCGGATCGATGTCCGCCTCGATGCGCCTCAACCCCAGCGCGTCGAACGCATGATCGACCAGCGCGCGGACCGCCTCGCCCGCGTAGCCGCGGCCCCAGTGCGCGGGATGCACGCCGAAGCCGATCTCCGCGCGCAGGCACGCCTCGTCCGCGTTGAACAGGCTGCACGCGCCGATTACCCGGCCATCCCCGCCCAGCGTCATCGCGCAATTGAAATCGCGGCCCGACGCCGCCGTCGCCATCAACCGCGCGAGACGCTCGGCCGCCTGCTCGGGGCGCGTGAACGGCGCGAACGAGTAATAACGCATGAATTGCCGGTCCGCGTACAGCTCGAACAGCGGCATCACGTCGGCGTCGGCCAGCGGCCGCAACACGAGGCGCGGCGTGCGCAGCACGACAGGTTGAAACAGGGGCATCGTCATGGTCCTCGGGATCGACACAGGCGCGGCGCGCGGCGACCCCGCGCGCCGCGCGTCCTTCGCATTTACGCCGCGTACTGATCGGTCGCCGCGATCAACGCGCGCAGGATGCCCCGCTCGTTGTACGCATGGCCCGCGTCGTCCACGATCTCCAGGCGCGCGCCGGGCCAGGCCTTGCTCAGTTCCCACGCGGTGCGCGCGGGCGTCGCGACGTCGTAGCGGCCCTGCACGATCACGCCGCGCACGTCGGCGAGACGATACGCGTCGCGCAACAGCTGCCCTTCGTCCATGAACGCGTGATGCACGAAGTAATGATTCTCGATGCGCGCGATCGCGAGCGAGAAGTGGTCCGCGCCGAACTGCTCGGCCAGCGCCGCATCGGGCAGCAGGCGGATCGTGCGCCCTTCCCACAGGCTCCAGGCGCGCGCCGCGTCCTGTCGCACCCGTTCGTCGCTGCCGGTCAGGCGGCGTCGATACGCGGCCATCAGATCGTCGCGTTCTTCCGGCGGAATCGGCGCGAGGAATTCATCCCACAAATCCGGGAACAACCACGATGCGCCTTCCTGGTAATACCAGCGCAATTCCTCGCGGCGCGCCGTGAAGATGCCGCGCACGACCAGCGCGTCGACGCGCGCCGGATGGGTCTGCGCATAGGCGAGCGCGAGCGTGCTGCCCCACGAGCCGCCGAACACGAGCCAGCGTTCCGCGCCGATCATCTCGCGCAGCCGCTCCATGTCGTCGACGAGATGCCAGGTCGTGTTGTCGTCGATGCTCGCGTGCGGCGTCGAACGCCCGCAGCCGCGCTGGTCGAACAACAGGACGTTGTAGCGCGCGGGATCGAACAGCCGGCGATGGTCGGGCGAGCAGCCGCTGCCCGGCCCGCCGTGCAGGAAAACCGCCGGCTTGCCCTGCGGGTTGCCGCACAGCTCCCAATACACGCGGTGACCGTCGCCGGTGTCGAGCCAGCCGTGTTGGTACGGTTCGATCGGTGGATACACTCGTTGCTCCTGGAAAAGGGGGGAGGCGCGTCGCGCTAGAGTTGCGCCGTCAACTGGAACCCGAACGTCACGCGCGTGGTCGGGAAACCGGATGGCTTATAGACCGGCGTTCCCACGAACAAATCATACGCATAGGCGCCGAAACGCGTACCGATGCTTCCCTTCACGCCGACCACCGCGCCGGCCAGCTGCGTGCCCACCAGCGCGATCGGCTGCGGGCCCCATACGCGGCCGTAGTCGAGCCCCGCGTAGGCAGCCTGCCCGGTCTGGCCGATCGGCGCCTGGATCTCGTTGCGCCAGTAGAAGCCCCGCGCGGCGGCCAGCATCGTTTCGCCGTCGAAGCCGCGCACCGTGTAACGGCTGCCGATCGTCAGATCATCGATGTAGTACAGCGTATTGCCCGTGTATTGACCGTGGAACGTCGTCACGTAGCGGAACGGCTGCCGCGCGATCGCGAACGGTATCGACAGGTTCGCGTCGAGCACGGCCATCCTGTAGCGGTAGGACGGACCGCCGTCCGCCGCCAGGAGGTCGTCCTGCGCGCCGAACGCGCCGACGCCCTGGCGGTAGGCGAGCGTGCCGTCGAATTGCGCGCCGCCGAAGTAGTGTCGATCGGTCAGGCCGAATTCGATGAACGTGTTGTTGCGTCGCTGCTGGGAGATCTCGGTGTCTTCGATGTAGCTGCGGCCGAATCGCCGCGACAGGCGGAACTGCGCGCCGAGCACGTCGTTCTGGCTGCGCAGCAGCACGCGGTTGAGCTTGACGTCCACGGTCTTCGAATTGCCGCTCGCGACGAAGGTCTGGTTTACGCCCGCGATCTGTTGGTAGTAGGAGTTGGTGTAGGCCGCGAGCGTGGCGGTCCAGTAGCCCCAGGGGATCGAGTAGAAACCGTTCCAGCCGTGCGACCCCAGCCGCTTGTCGCCGAATTCGAGATCCTGGCTCACGCCGATGTTGAAGACGTCGTTCAAGCCGAGCGGGTTGTTGATGCCAAGCGACAGATTGCCCTGCAAGCGGCCCGTTGCGCGGGTGCCGGCGTTGTCGATCGATGCGACGACGCTCCATGGTTTGCCGCGCTTCACGTCGAGCACGACGTCGCTTTCGCCGGGGGTGTCGGCGGGGACGATTTGCATGGAGACGTCCTGGTTGGAGACGCGCTTCATCTGTTCGAGGCCCTGTTCGAGGTCGCGCAGGTTCAGCAGCTCGCCGTCGCCGGTCGGGAAGGCGGTTTTCCAGGTGCCGTGGAGTTTTTCATCGGCGAAGCGCACGTGGCGAATCATGCCGGGGATCAGCGCGAGCTTGAGGGTGCCCTTCGACAGGTCTTGTTCGGGGACGAGCACGCGCGTGGTGACGTAGCCGCGCGAGAGGATCGCTTGGGAAAGACCTTTGACCAGGATGTCGAGGCCCTGCTTGCCGATGCATTGCCCGGCGTAGTGGTCGAGCCATTCGCGGGCGAAGGCGAAGCGGTCCATTGGTAATGCCGATGCGCCCTGGAATTGCGCTGCGGGGGGGAGCGAGGCAGGGACTTCGAGAGTGATGCGGTCGATTCGGAAACACGGCGTTTCGGTGGGTAACGTCGGGTAGGCCTCGATGCGCGGTACTTCGGAGCGCACGGACGGTGTGGTGACGTCGGCGTTACGCTGCTGGGCGTCGCGTTGTTGCTGGGCCTGGCGGTCCTGCTCCGCGTTGGCGCGAGCGGCGGCGGCGCGATCGTCGGGAGTCGGGGTCTGCTGCGCGTGGGACGCGAAGGACGCAGCCAGAAGCAGCAGCGCGATCAGGTGTGTAGCTACTCTCATTCGTTATTTTCCAACTGCGTGTTTCATGTGACGACGGGGTGGTCAGGGTCGTCGTCGTTGGGTTCAGCGTGGTGTTCGCCCCGCCAAATTGCGGATCTTCCTCGTGCACGGAACCGGGAAAGCTGCAAGACAGATCCGGGGACCGTGTCGTGTGCTACCTGATTGCGTGCACCATCTCGCCTGCGTCGTCACTTGATCAACGGGTTACGTTCCTCGAACATTGCCTGATCGGTGACTCTGCCGCAGAAAACAACCCGCGCCGGATTTGGGACAGATGCCATCGCTCCTGCAGTTGCACTCACACGCCTCCACTCGTTGAGATCATCGACACCGTATCCGACGTCGTATTCTTCGCGCAGATGCATCCAACTAATTAACCTCCGTAAACGGCCCCATTACCTCAACGCCAAAGCTCTTCTTTTCAGTTCCGTCATACATGATATTCGGCACTTCATTCTGCGCCCATACGGAATTCGTAAGAATATAGCTCTGCAATTCAGTATTCAGCTTCACCTTAAACTGCGTCAGATTCGGCTTATCGTCGTCGGTCGATCCCGCATACTGCCATGTCGCCTTGAATCAGTTGGCATCGTCCCGACCATTATTACCGGCGCTCCAGATTCACGATCCCGACCGATGCAGGCATACTAAACAACAAACTCAGCGATAGTCCGGCTTGTTGTTACTGCCTTCCCTTACGCATCGACTCATTGATCTCTCGTTCTAGTTCTGGAGTCATCGGCTCATCCATAGATAGCTCTACAAGCTCCTTACAGCCAACATTGGGAAGCAATGCGCAAAGTCGATCGAATACATCGATTTCAATCAGCCCCCATTCCAGCAACCCAGATAGATATCCATGCCAAATAAGTGCAACCGTATCAGTTGCCCCACGCCAAGCAAGCTGACGTTCTATTCTATCGTGCAACTCGCTCTCTTTTGGATAACCGTTAATCATGGCCGTCATTGCGGTAACCTCGGGACATACACCGTCCCTTGTTGAGTTATAACCGTGATACTCTGAATCTTAGAACCAGATCTAGTATCCGCCGATAATGCCCTGTTAATTCCGCGCTGAGCAATATCCGATGTCATGCCCAACTGATTCCGTGCATCAATAATAATATCGTCCGATTGTCCTCGCGC
This sequence comes from Burkholderia sp. GW821-FHT14F03, assembly GCF_058803765.1. NCBI lineage: Bacteria > Pseudomonadati > Pseudomonadota > Betaproteobacteria > Burkholderiales > Burkholderiaceae > Burkholderia > Burkholderia sp. GW821-FHT14F03. The sequence continues at coordinate 48,290 of NZ_JBXAPG010000020.1, read as the reverse complement.
ATCCATTGCTGTGCTTGAGATTGCCTTGGATAAGCCATCTGAATCCTGCTTGACTACATCCGTCATTGTCTTCAGCTCATATTTCTTCCCATCGATGAGAAAGTCTGCTGATCGGCCCGCGTTGCTCGAAGGGATCACGTTAACAGTTCTACCACCCGCAACCATTTCACTTATGAAACCCCGTTCGGCCGCGGTAAGGCCATCCATCGAACCAATGAGCTTACCTGTAGCCGCTGCCCCGGCTATCGCCGCCCCCGTCCCCGCCGGCATGGCACCACCCGCGGCAATCTCGCCCGCAGCAATCCCCATCTGGTTCGCGCACAACACCGGATTCGCCGCACATGCCCTTATCGCAACTACCGCCGCTGCAACAACCTCCGGTCCAAGCGCTAAACCACCTGTCACTGCCGCCGCACCAGCGATCCCAAGCGCCGGATTGGCGATCGCCCCCGGTAAAGCCTTCTGCTCCGGCGTCAGCGATCCGTCCTTGTTACCAAACTTGAACGGATCATTGTAGTACTGGTCTTTCTGGAACATCCCTCCCGCGTTGCTGCTGATATAAGCCACCGCAACCAGATCCCCGCCCGGTCCCTTGCTCGCCACAGCATCTACCAAACGGTAACCAGTCGCCAGCAGCATATTCTGAGCCTGCTCCTCCGTGATCTCCTTGCCGGTATTTTTTTCATAGAACTTCGCGAAATCCTTCGCCTTGTCCTTCGCCCACTGCCTTTCGTCAGGATGCAACTGCCGATTAAACCGATCTCGGCATGATCAAAGGCCCTGCCTTCATTCCTACAACCGTTTCCGTGGCTGGATCGATGATTACATTATCGTTCTTACTACGATCTCACCCACGTATCTGAGACAGCCAGTTTAGAACGAGCACGGCTTGTGGGGTTTGTATCGCCTGCTGTGGTCCTACTTGATTACCCCCAATCAATTACCACCACACCGGAAACTGTTCAACCTGGCGTTTTACATGTGCCAAAATGTCTTCGTCAATTGGCGATCGAAATGCCACCGTTGCAGTTGCTCCTTCGATGTCACTTCTTTTTACCTCCCATGAGATTTCAGGCTTTCCAGATACCGTCCTAATCCGCAAAACGAAATAGCCGCTCATATCAAAAAAAACAGCATCTGCCGTGTCAATATTATTTAACCCCAAAACAAACTCATCCCAACTTGAACAGTTAAACCACAAAGCTCCACGATAATCAATCCTGGATCCAAACTGCTGCAGCTCAACCGAGATTTCCATCTTCATCGACGGAACATAATCATCCGTTTCGATTACATCTAAATTTAAAAAAAATGGCCTATCAATTCTGATGTTCATATATCAAACTCATTTACCAGTAGGCAATGCATGAATAAGCACAGGGAGCTTCCCCGACTGTCGCGGGGGAGCAAACTTTAACTCCCAACCATCAGCTTTGATTAGCTGATTGAATGGCACGTCGTTCTTGGTCACGGCGCTAACTGCACCTTGCAAGCTCGCAAGCTGTTGTTGTGTTGCAAGTCTGACAACTTCGGGCGAATTGTTCTTTGCGATCATTTGCGCATATTCGGCAATGTATTCCGTCGCATTCCCATGCACCCATATACTTTGGCCACTTCCCAACGTAAGTTCAAAAGATTTCGGAAGAATTGAGCCAGGATAGACAGGTTGAGTCGCAACAATGGAGTCCCATACCGTACCTGCTTTCTTTCCAGCCCCTTCTATCGCCATTCCTGGCGTAACCGAGTTGGTTGCGATCGCCGCTGCCGTCTCTACCGTGATGATGCCAGCATTCACCGCTGCGGCCGGGTTCGACAACGCAAGCGCTAGCGCTTCAGGAGCAAGCGATGCCAACACAGGCACTGCCGCCACTACCGCAGTCGCACCAATCGCACCGACTACCTTCACCGCAACATCGCCGCTATCCCGCATCAGTTGATTCTGTGCCTGAATTAGCAGCTCAACTTGCTTATCCGAACAGGTGCCTGTGGCGCAGTATTTTTTGACTAAATCGACCTTGAACGGGTTGCTCATCGCGTCGTTACGCCCAAGCTGATTATTCTCCACTTCAATCCGCGCCGCATTCCCCGCTGTTGTCGAATCCAGCCCCCCCGCAGCCGCAACACCAGCCACGATACTCGTCACCAGATCGACACGTGCTTGCCGCTCCTCCTGCGTCAGCCCCTCCGCCGATCCCAATGCCGATCCGATCAAGGAACTCGCCGCCGCCCCCATCGCGCCAGATCCGCATCCTTGACCGCCTGCCCCTGCGCCCGCACAACCCACGATTGCGTGCAACGCCGCGCGTGCCGATTCCGCCTCCGCCGTCCCTTGACCGAACGAGTGCGCCAATTCCTTGACCTTGTTCGCCCCTAGACTCTGCACATACCCAATCGCCGCATTCGCCGCGAACTGCCCCGCACCTCCCGTCACATTCCCGCCCGCTGCTGCCGTCAGCGCCGTCATGATCTGACGCCCCGGCTTACCCGGTCCCCAGGTCTGCTCGATGTCGTTCGCCTGGGCCAACATCTGCTGACGTTGCGCATCAGTCAGCGGATTCCCATTCGCATCCTTCGCATTCGGGTCATTCGCCTTCTGCTTGAGGCTGTCGATCTCCTTCGTCCTGTTCGACACAAACGTCCCGATCTGATTCACGAACTGGCTCGTGATATCAAACGCGGCCTGAATCTTCTCCTTGTCAAAGATCGACGCAAGCGCACTGCTCATGTCCGACGTGTCCCGATTGACATTTGCCTCCGTCTGAGCGGTCAACGGCTGCTCGTACTATCCGTGATCGTGAGTATCCTGCCGCTCACTCCGCTGCGCATGGTCGAACTCGCGCCACCTGATACACCGAGCGTTACCGGCAGGTAACCGACCATTCAATCAGGCGAGAGATCCACTAAACTGCACCCCAATATCCATGGAACGGATCATCTGGCGCTACAAGTCTCCATACTTCTCCGCACTGCTTGCACCGAAACCATCTTTCATCAAACATCGCACCTGCATACGAGTCTTGGACATCGATTTGCTCAACTAATCCAATAGCAATCTGTTCAGATATCCAAATGCAGAACCGACGATATTCATCTGGCGAAGAGAATGCATCGATTGTTTCCCAGTTACACAAGTTCATGGCTTCTTAATCCACGATGAATCAATTTTGACATCCTTTGGGAACAGCACTTGGCTACCACCCCCAACCAATCCACCTTGAGCAGCAGCAGCGCCTTCATAGAATTTCGTTCCGACAGGCACTTCGATTTTCACGACATTGACAGCCGTGTTGCCCCACTGTGGGTTCAGTGCACTATCGATAATTGATTGAACTGGTCCCGCTGGCGGAGTACGCGACCAATACCCACCAAGCTCCTTAGCTGTCCCTCCGTATACTCGGTAAAGAATCGTTGGCGTCTCTGTAAGGACTTCTGCATAACTTCCTCCTCTAAATGTGTTTGCGATAGCTTGAGGGAGAGGACCTCGATTGAGTGGTCCATACTGCACAACAAATTTTGAACCACTCGCAACAGCCTTCGCCCCGCCCCCCTCAATTACCACTCCCGGCGTGAGAGAGTTCGTCGCAATCGCTGCAGCTGTTTCTACCGTAATGATGCCCGCATTCACTGCTGCCGCAGGATTCGCCAACGCAAGCGCTAACGCCTCGGGGGCCAGCGATGCCAACACCGGTACTGCTGCCACAATCGCAGCAGCACCAGTCACACCAGCCACCCTCACCGCGACCTCACCGCTATCCTGCATCAACTGGTTCTGAACCTGGATAAGTTGCTCAACTTTCTTATCCGAACAGTTGCCCATGCCGCAATATTGCTTAACAAGATCAACCTTGAACGGGTTACTCGGCACGCCATTACGTCCAAGCTGATTGTTTTCGACCTCGATCTTGCCTGCCCCGGCCGCCATCGCCATATTCTGCCCCGATACCGCAGCAATGCTCGCCACCAAACCCGTCACAAGATTGTCGCGCGCTTCGCGTTCCGATGCCGACAAATTGTTTGTCGGAGCAAGCAGGCTACCAAGCACCGAACTGGTTGCTGCACCCATCGCACCAGCACCGCAACTATTGCTACTCGCCGCCGCCCCCACACACCCGACAATCGCATGAAGTGCCGTCCGCGCTTCTTCGCTACCAAGGTTATCGGCAACCTGCTTGACCTGATTCGCGCCGAGTTCCTGCAGATATGCCACCGTCGCACTCTGCGCGAACTGGCCCATGCCACCCGTCACATTGCCGCCGGCGGCCACCGTCAACGCCGTGAGCACCTGACGATACGTGCCACCCGGCCCCCACTTGGCCAGGTCTTCCGCTTTGGCCTGTGCCGCCGCCCGCTGCTCAGGCGACAGATTCGGATTCTTGGCAGCATCCCTCGCCGCATCCGCTTCCGCTGCTCGATTCGCAACAAACGTCCCCATCTGATTCACGAACTGGCTCGTGATATCAAACCCGGCCTGAATCTTCTCCTTGTCGAAAATCGGCGCCAGCGCACCGCCGGTATCCGACGTATCCCGATTGATGCTTGCGACCGTCTCCTCAGCCGTCTTGCCTGTCAGCTGTTCTTGTTTAGCACCATCGGTGATCTTGATCGCGCCGCCGCTCACTCCGCTGCGCGTGGTCGAACTCGCATCTCCCGATGCGCCCAACAGCACCGGAGGCGTAGCCGAAAATCCGCCTTCCTTGGGCAAATCGGTACCCGCCACCGGATTCGTATTGTCGGCCGTGCCCTTCTGATTCTTGCCGATCGTTCCGCCATAGCCCCCTGAAAGCCCGACCGACGACGCTTCATAAGAAGCATGATTCTCGACATCGCTATACGTCAGGGTCCCCGTCGTCAGGCTGTTTGCGCCGCTCTGCACCGCCTTGTCGCTGCTTGCGATCACGCCTCCCTTGAGATCGGTATTCCCCTTCACGTCGACCTGGAAGCCGCCATCGCCGGCCTTGATGCCCGACTGCTCGCCCACTGCCGCGTAGTCGCTGCGCATCTTCTGCTGAGCGACATTCGCCGCCACGCTCGATGAGCCGGTGCACAACGGCGGCACACACACACGGACCGATACACCCGCGCTCTGCTGCTTCGAGTCGTAATGATCGATATCCTGCAGGCTCTCGACATTGAGATTCCCACCGACATTCGTCACGACTTGCTTACCCGACGCGACAGCCCCCTTGAGGTTCGTGTCGCCGCCGGACTCGATCGTCAAGGTATTCCCTGCGGTGACATGCGTATTCGTCCATCCGACCGAATCGCCATCGGCCTTTCCTCGATTGCCCGCAACGCCAGCCGTGAACGCAATGCCGCTTTGCTTGCCAAAGCCAATCGACACGCCAACGCCGAAGTTGCCTCCGCTGTTGGTCGAATGCTGGCTGCTGGTGCTTTCAGCGGCCAGGAGATTCACCTTGCCGTCGGCGGCGAGCTTGGCATTCCCTCCAGCCGAAATCGTGTTGCCGATCACGTCGATCTGGCTGTCGGCTCCTGCGCCCGTCGCCTTGATCGAAACGTTTCGGCCGGCCGACACCGTACCGCCAACGGCAGTACTCGATTGCGCTTGTGACTGGTTATCGCTCTTGCTCGCCCCCAGCGAAATATTCACGCCGACCGACTTCGCAACGGATGTCGGATCGCCGCCGTCCGTCGCATCGTAGGAATTCTTCGCGGCAAGGCCGGTCGTGGCCGCGGCCAATGCAATCAGACGCGCATCGCCCTTGGTCTTCCCGGCGGCCTCCGCCATCTGCTTGCCGGTCTGCGCCAGCGCAATCACGGGACTCGACACGCCGACCGTTACACCCGCTTGGCGATACTGCTGCTGTTCCGCCTGACTCATCGTGTCATAGGCAGAATCCAGCTTGACCCGCTTGCCGGATACCTCTACGTCGTTGCCCGCATGAAGGATGGCCGCGGTGCCGTTTACATTGTTGCCAGCCTGGATCGACAGGTTGCCGTTGAGCGCACCGATCGTGCTCGCGTTATTCGTCACCGTGGAAGATTGTTCGCGGTCGGTCATCGATCGCGAGCCGACGGACATCGACAACCCGCCGTTCGACATCAGCCCGGTTTCCTTCTTCTGGTAGTAGTTGGACGATTCGACCGTGTCCTGCGATGTCTTGATGTTGACATCGCGTGCCGCCTTCAGTGTCACATCGTTCGTACCGACGACCGTACTGCCGGTCACATTGACATCCTTCCCGCTCGCAACATTCACTCCATCCGCCGAAATCACACTCCCCAGACTCCGCACCGACGTCTGATCGATTCCGCTCGCCACCTTCGATCCGCTCACCACCACGCTATGGCTATGCGTCTCGTGCGAATTGATGACGTGCGTCTCCGTCGCCGCCACCACATTCACGTCCCCCACCGCCACGAGGTTCGCATTGCCCTTGTCCAGACTGATCGCACTCCCGCTGAGCGTAATGTCCTTGCCCGCCGCGATCGTGACCGTCTGCCCGCCCTTGAGCACCGTGCCGGTCAGCGTCTCGTCCGACGAGTGATGCTGCTCGACATAGCTGCGGCCGCTGCTTCCGCCCGAGCCGTTGGAATTGATGACCGACGTCGCGCTCGCCGTCCCGAGCGTCACATTGCCCTTGGCGGCGATCGCCCCGCCACCGCCCAGTTCGATCTGCGCGCCTTTCGCCGTGAAATCCCCGCCCACGCCGATGACGGACGCGCCGCCGACCTTGACCGTACTGCCCACCACCGAGTTGACGTTCGTATCCGACACCCCGTTCGCCAACTGCACGACCTTGTGCTCGCCGATCTGCTGCGCACCAAGCGTCCAATCTCCGCCGATGTTCGCGCCGAGGTTGCCGCCGACGGTCAGGTTGCCCGCGTTCTGCCGCACGTTGCCGCCCGTCACGATCGCCGCATCCCCGGCCACATCCACCTGCCCGGTCGGCCCGAGCGTCGTGAAGACGCCGGTCGCGCCGTCGCGGCTCACGCGCTTGTCGGTCTTCGTCGCCGTATCGAGGATCAGGTCGCCGCCCGCCGCGACGCTGAGGCTGCCGGCCTTCACCTTGGCCGAAGTCAGATCGACGTTGCCCGCCGTCGTCAACGACATGAGCCCGCCGCTTTCCAACGCGCCGAACGCGTTGTCAATCTGCTTGCCCTGAACCGCCAGCGTGTTGTCCGCCTTGATCGTGCCGCTGTTGACGAACGACTGCGCGTCCTTGATGTCGATGTCGGTCGCGACGATCAGCGGGCCGTTGCCCATGTTCTGCTGGCTTGCCTTCGCGAGATACACGACCGGCACCAGCACCGAATGCCCGTCGACGACCTGCGTCTCCATCATGACCACGTTGCTGGTCAGCTTCGACACCTGCTCGGCCGACAGGCTCGCGCCGACCGGCAACGCCAGATCCTTCTGCAACGCCGCGCCCGCCGTCAGCAGCGACTGATACATCGTCTGGAGATCCGTATACGGTCCCAACACGGCCTTGCCGGTCAGCGCGGTAATTTCGTTCCGGACGAGCTGCTGCTCGTAGAAGCCATCTCCCAGGCGCTTCGGAACATGCGTCAGGTCGACGCCGAGCTGCTTGAAGAAGTAGTCGCTCGAAATGAAGGTCTTCTGATTCGTAAACGCGGGATTCGTCTCGATCACGTAGCTCGCGTTCGGCAACTCGGTCGGCTTGTACAAGCCGCCCTGGGGAATCGTCAGGTTGTTCAGCACGTTCAGCGCCGTCGCGCTCGCGATGATCGGATCGACCGCCGTGGCGCGGCCGCCGCGCACGGCCACGGCGCCCGTCTTCCCGCCGCTCGCGCTGCCGTTCGGCCCGCCGATCGTCAACCCCGGCACCGCCTGACCGGGAATCAGCCCGAGCGAAGGGATCGACGCATTGGCGGCCGTGTTGTTGATGCTCACGCCCGTTCCGGAAATCGTTTTGTTGGAACTCAGGGTCGCCCCGTAACCCGGCAGCGCGTATTTCTTGACGTCGGCCGGCGCGGCCTGAGCATATCCCCCCGGACGGCCGCCGATAAACGGCGCATCGCCGAACGGCAACGTCCAGCCGTGTTCCTCGTTGTTGTAGTTGTTGTAGTGATAGTGGCCCGAGTAGGTGACCGTAACGCCCGGCGCCTGCTGCCCCGTGGCCGCCCATGCGTCCGACTCATATCGGGCGGGCAGCTTCAGCGCGCCGACCGAGGCGATATTGCTCCAGTAGTTTTGCACCGTGCCCGATGACGAGGCATCGATCGCACCGCCCGATACGATTTGCCCGGCGGCGCTGACGTCCTTGATCATGTTCGCGATCGCGACGCCCTTGTAGGTCGTGTATTGATAGCCGCTGTTCCAGTGATCTTCGCTCGGGGGAACGGTAAACATGCCGCCCGGCTGCTCCTTCAGTTGCGCAATGACGGGCGCAGGATCGTAATCGGGGAAACTCGGACTGCCAAAGATATCCGCCCAACGGACGTCGTGACCGCTGCAAGCAGCTATGTAGACGGCCGCGCAACCCGACATGCTGATCCCATACTTCTCCAGCATGGCCGGATCGACGTTGTTCGTGTACCCCGTGGTCGTCATCACCCGGCGCGTGTTCGTCACCCGGTCGGCATGCAGTTCCATGTCGCCGCCCGACTGGATCAGCGCCGACGAGTTGTTGACCAGCGCGGCGTTCGTGTAATTGCCGTTCGCGTCCTTGCCGCCCGCCAGCACCACCCGGCCCATGCCGAAGATGGCGGTCTGCGCCATCGAGTCGGTTGACGACGTATCGTCGCGGTTCTCGATGTGACGCGCGAGGATTTCGAGCAGGCCGTTGCTGTCCGAGCCACCGATCACGGCGGTGCGCCCGAGGTTCGAGACCGTATCCGTGGCGTTGATCGACGTGCTGCCGCCGACGATCGCGCCGGTGTTGGCAAGATTGGCCGATTGCGTGCGCAGCAGCCCGCCCGCCGACAGCGCCCCCACGTTGACGATATTGCCCGCCTGGATGCTCAGGTTGTGCACCGATTCCAGATTGCCGCGGTTGGTGAACGTACCGGGCAGGGTGAAGCCGAAGTCATGTCCCACGCCGAACCGGTAATCGGACGTCGCCGTGAAATCGCCCTGCAGGTTCATGCTGGCGTCGTAGGTCGCGCTGTACTCGCCGCCGCCTTGCAGCGTCGCCGCGGTGACCGTGAGGCTGCGCGTCGAACCAATCTGCCCGTTCGCGTTCGTGACCGCGCCGGCCGTCGCCACGGTCACGTCGCCGCGTGAATTCACGACGTTGCCGATCCGCCCGCCGCTGTTGTCCAGCACGTCGGCCCGAACCGTCAACGCCACGCCGCTCAGTTGCCCGCCTTGCGTATTGGCAATCGACGACGCGTGGACAGTCACGTCGCCGTTGCCGGTGATCGCGCCCATGCCGGCGACGCCGTTCGCATGGCTGTTGTCGATGCGGCTGCCGCCTTGCACGGTCATCTTGCCCGCGCCGAGATCGGCGATCGCACCGTCGGCGTTGTCGATCGAGGCGGCCTGGACGTCGAGCGTGCTGGCGTCGCCGGGGTTCGACTGCCCTGCCTGGATATGCCCGGCCCGGTTCACGAGCGCACCGCCGTTGGTCAGCGACAGCGCGCCGTCCGAGCGGATCAGGCCCTGCGTATTGATTACGTCGCCCGCGATATTCGCGCGGATGGCGCCGCGCGCCGACAGGATGCCGCTCGCATTGTTCAGCTTGCCCGCGTTGACGACGGCCCGCCCCTTCGTGACGAGGGTGCCTCCCGCATTGTTCAGCATGCCGGAGCCGCCGCCCGGCCCGATCGTCAGCGTCCCGGCGCCGGCGTGCGTGATCGTGCCGCCCGCGTTGTTCAGTTCGCCGGGCTTGAGCGTCAGGTCCGTGCTGTTGGTTTGAACGACGCCGCCCTGCGCGTTGTCGAGCGTGCCGCTGACATCCATGCCCATCGCCGACGCGCCGTACTGCGTGATCGTGCCGCCGTGGTTGGTCAGGTTCTTCGCCGTCAACGCCATCTGATTGGCTTCGAGCTTGCCGCCTCTGTTGTCGAGCGTCGCATCGATGGTCGCGGTCAGGTTCGGCGCGACGATCGCGCCGTCGCGGTTCGTCAACGAGCCGCCGTGAATCGTCACCGCCGTGCTCGCGCCGATCCGGCCGCCGTCGTTGGCGAGCGCGCCGCTCGTCAGGTCGAGCGCCGTATCCGACGACAGCTTGCCTTTCGCGTTGTTCAGCAGGCCGCCGACGTTCGCCGTCAGTCCGCCTTGCCCGTTGATCGAGCCCGCCGTGTTGTTCAGCGCCCCGGTTTCGGCGAGAACGCGGCCGTTGCCCGCGATCGTGCCGCCCACGTTCGAAACCGACCCGGTTCCACCGCCCAGCGTCAGCGTGCCCTTGCCCGCGTGCGTGATCGTGCCGCCGTCGTTGACGAGCGTGGTCGGCGCGAGCGTGAGATCCGCGCTCTCCGTCTCCAGCAAGCCGCCGCCGGAGTTGTCGAGCGTGCCCGTGGCCTCGACGCGCATCGCGCCCGCGCCGGTCTGCGTGATCGTCCCGCCCTGGTTCAGGAGATCGGTCGACGTCAAGGACACTTGGTCGGCCTGCACGGTGCCCGCGCGGTTGTCGAGCGTCGTGCCGACGACCTTCGCCGTCTGGCCGACGATCGTGCCGCCGCGGTTGGTCAAGCGCGCGCCCGCGTCGATCGTGGCGGTCTGGGCGGCCTTGAGGAGCCCGTCGCTGTTGTCGATGGTCTGTCCCGTCACCTGCAGGTCGGCGCCGGCCGTGATCTTGCCGCGGTTCACGAGATCCGCGCCCTGCACCGTCACCTTGCCGTTGCCGCCGACGACGCCGCCCTGCGCGCCGTCCGCCGCGACGCCCGCCGCGTTCAGGAGCCGGCCGGTCGCCGTGACCGTCAGGCCGTCGCCGTTGAGCGACGTGATGCGCCCCGCCGAGTTGTCGATGGACGCGCCGGCAACCGTGGTCCGGCCCGCGCCCTGGATCGTGCCGGACTGGTTGGCGATCCCCCCGCCGCGCACCTCCAGCGTGCCTTGCGACACCAGCGTGCCGGACTGATTCGCGACCTGCCCCGACGACTGCACCGACAGCGGACCTTGCGCCGACACCTTGCCGCCCTGGTTCGACATGCTGCCGCCCGTCAGCGTCACGTTGCCGTCGCTCGACAGTTGGCCGTGATCGTTGATGATCGCCCCCGCCGCATTGGCCGTGACCGCGCGCTGAGCGCTCGTGGTGGCGTTCGCGAGGTTCACGTCGCCGGTCTTGGCGGTCAGCGACAGGCTGCCGTTCGCGGCGGTCTGGCTGCCGGCGAGGTTCACGCTGCCGCCCGTCAACGCTGCGTTGCCGCCCGCGGTATTGCGGCCCGTCGCGGTCAGCTGGCCGGACGCGGTGAGGTTCAGGTCGCCGGCCCGCACGACCTTGCCCTGGTCGTCGACGCCCGCGCTGAGCGCGCCCGTCGAATGGATGCTGCCGGCGCTCACCGTCACGTTCTGCTGCGCGGCGAGCGTTCCGCTGTTGGTGAGATCCGCCGCGGTCTTCACGTCCACCGACTGCCGGCTGTCGATCGCGCCGCTGTTGTCGACGCCGCCCGCCGCCGACAGCAGCAGATTGCCGTGCGCCGTGGTCTTGCCCGTCAGGACCAGGCGGCCGTCCGATTGCAGGGTGAGGTCGCCCGCCTGGGCGGCGATGGTCCCGGCATTGGCCACGCCGACGCCCGCCGAATTGCCGACCAGGTACACGCGGTTCGCATACATGCCGCCCAGCTGCGCGACGTCGATCGCCACCGCCGGCGCCGCGCCTTCACCCTGGATCGGCTTCGCGGCCAGCGTGCCGTGATCGATCTGGTTCGCGCCCGCGATGACGTTCAGCTTGTCGCCGTAGATCGAGGCATTGGCCTGGACCGCGCGCGCGAGGATGTCGACCTGATCGACGTTCGATGCATTCAGCCCGGCGCCCGCCACGGTGACGAGCCCGCGGTTCACGTTGAAGCCCGCGACGGCTCCGTCCCGGTCGTAGAACGGGACGCCCGTCGTCAACACCGCGCGCGATGTGTTGATGAAGCCGCCGCCGTCGACGTAGATCCCCGACGGATTCGAGAGGATGACTTCGGCGCGTTGGCCCGCGACTTCGACGAAACCGCGCAGCTGCGACGGATTCGCACTGTTGACCTGATTGACGATGATCCGCGCGGCGTCGTTCGCGCCGAAATTCGGATTGCCGTTGATCACGCCGGCCTGTTGCGTGCTCGTGATGCCCGCGGCGTTGTTGAGGATCGCGCCGCCCTTCTGGACGTCGAACTGGCTGTAGGTATTCAGCGAGACGCCCGCGCCGCCGGGCCGGTTGATGTTGACTTGCGGTAGCCCGTTGGGCGTCTGGACGACCGACGGCGCATTCGGCCCCGCGCCGACGATCTGCGCGTCCGCCCACCTCGGCATCGCGCCGGCGGCAATCAGCGCCGCGAATGCGGCATGACGCATCGCAAAGTGCCCGCGCCCGCGCGATGCGCCTGCGTGGCTTGCCCGCCGCGTTTCGCCGCGGTTGGTTTTCCCCGCGGCATTGGCCGTTTCCCGAACGGCAACCAACATGCCGCGCACGCGGCTGAACACCAATCGATAGTAATTTTTATTCATGATTCTGGTCTGCTCGCGATCCGCTCGGTTCGCACGCACGGATGCCCAGGCCATGCGTGTTCCAACGGGGTCGTCGACTATCAACTTCAAGGTGCACCGGTCTCTGTCGGACCTTGATGCATGAACGCGCTCGGTACGGCGCGATTCCCGAACCGGACAACCTCACCCGATCGGAAAGGACGCCATACTAACCACAATTTCGATCTCGAAAAATCCCTGACAGAATTACGAGGGGAAATAACGCCACGCGTTCAAAATCTTTGACACCTTCCTTGGAAAGAAACCGATATAACTGACAAGAACGCGTTGATTTGACTGAAGCCGTTGAGTCGCCGTGGCGTGAATCGATTGATTCGAATTGATTCGATCGCTTCGAATGCCAAGTCGCGCTGCTTGGGATAAACACGCCGCCCATCGCGGCGCTTGAGCAGGATTACGCCGCCATGCGTGACGCACGCCGCGGTTCACCTCAGCCTCGTTGAAACCCCGTTCGAGCGGTACCCAGGATCATCAAACCCATTGGACTTGTGATGCGCACCCGGCAATCACGCTGCGCGATCGCCGCCACCGCCCAACCCTCGTGTTCTTTTATTCAGGGCAGGAATTTTATCAGTCTATTGAAAAAGAAGCGTCGAGCGGCGACGCAATGAATCAACGATGTCGTCACGGGCCATTCGATAGGGAGACGAGGATCGCCGGCAATGCGTCGATCCTCGCCATTCCCGCACATAACGCTTAACCCGTCACCGCGCCTTAAAGCGGATACGCCGCCGTATACCGCTTATACGCCGCATAAGCCGGCTTGCGCGTCACGCCGTCGTCCTGGATCAACCCCCAGTTCATCGCCGCGGTCTCGCCCTGATCGGTCGGGTTCGGGAACAACGCGTAATAGATCGCCCCGATGATGTTGTACTGCGCGCGCTGGGTGCGCCACACGTCGAACTGGCTGCTCAGGTATTGCGCCTGGCCCGCCTCGCTGGCCCAGGCGCCGAACTCGGAGACGACGATCGGCTTGCGTCCGGTCACCGCGTTCAACTGCTGCAGCACGTTGACGAACTGGTTGGTGTGCGTCGACGGGCCGGCCGCGAGGATGTCGTTCTCGCTGCTGTACCAGTGCACGCCGATGAAATCGAGCGCGATCGGCGGACGGGTGACCGCGCCCGTCGTGTCCTTGCCGTTGCACAGCATGTCGGCCACCACGTTGCTGTACGCGACGCCCGACGCATAGCCGCATTGCGCATCCGGAATCACCGCCTTGATCCCGTCGCGCAATCCGGCGGTCCAGCCGCGCAGCGCCTCGATCGAGGTCGGCAGATAGTCGGTCGGCACCGATCCGTCGACGGGCTTGCCGTCCACCGGATTCACCGCGCCCGGCGTGAGGAAATCGACGCGGCACGCGTAGTCGAGTTCGTTGCCGCATTCGAAGTAGCGGCAATGGCCGTTCAGCGGCAGCGCGATCGACTTGCCGAGCGCATAGCCCGCACTGTAGTTCGCCGTATACGAGGCGACCAGACTGATGCCCTGGTCGATCACGACGAACGGTACGACGTTGCTCGCGGCGAACGCCTGGCAGTACGGCACGAGCGCCGCCGCGTCGACGGCCGTGCTGAGGTTGGTGCGCACCGTCCGCGCGCCGAGGTCGGCGAACGTGTTGACGTAGGTCGACGACAGCCACGCCGGCAACGGCGCGTAGGTCGCGAGCAGGTGCGCGTTGATGCCGAAGAACGGCAGCGCCGCCGCCGCTACCGGCGGCGACGGCGGCGACGGCGTCACGGTCGGCGTGCCGGTGACGTTCTTCGCGCCGCCCGTGGGCGGCTGCGCGCCGGTCGTCGGCTGCTTGGCGCTGCTGTCGATGATGGACGTCGCGCCGGACGCCTGTCCGTCGCCGCCCCCGCCGCAGCCGGACAACATGCGCGCGGCCCCGGCCGCCGCCGCGCCCAGCAGAAATTGTCTGCGAGTTGCCATGATTCACCCCCATCCGCTAAATCATGTCGCGCGGCGGCCCGCTGTCGGACGACCGCGCCGTTGAGCTGTAAAGAACTGGACTGTCGACGTTTCCCGGGGCATCGCCGTCTTGAATATTATTTTTCGCGACGAGCAAGTAAATGAGACGATGAACCCGGGACGTCTTAGATCGGAAGCGGAGGATGGACGAAGGGCCCGGACCGAATGCCGCGCGTGATGACGCGCCCGGTCCGGGCCTTTCCTTTTGGATACCTTAAAGAATACGACACGATGATGACAACGCTTTCAACTGGTTGAATCCGAATCGACCGGCCCGCCGCGTGATGACGCCGCGCCGCCGGCCGGCCCGCGCAGGCGGCCTCGGCCGTGCGCGGGTCGCCCCGTCGCGCCGGTACGGGCAGGCACGGCCCGATCCGGCTTCGATCGGGCCGCATGATACCCGATTCGGCCGCGCCGCCCGGCGCGCGCGTCAGAGCCGGGCGGCGAGCCGCGCGCCCTGGTCGATCGCGCGCTTCGCGTCGAGTTCGGCGGCCAGCTCCGCGCCGCCGATCAAATGCACCGCCACGCCCGCCGCCTTGAGCGGTTCGTAAAGCGCGCGCTGCGGTTCCTGGCCCGTGCACAGCACGATCGTGTCGACCTCGATGACGGTCGGCTTCGTCCGCTGTTCGCCGAAGCTCACGTGCAGCCCCTGGTCGTCGATGCGCTCGTAGTTGACGCCCGCGAGCATCTCGACCTGCTTCATCTTGAGCGCCGCGCGATGGATCCAGCCGGTGGTCTTGCCGAGCCCCTTGCCGACGCCCGTCGCCTTGCGTTGCAACAGCGTGACGCGCCGCGCGGGCGGCGTCGCGACCGGACGCGTGACGCCGCCGCGCACCGCGCCCGGATCGGTCACGCCCCACTCCGCCTTCCACGTCGCGAGGTCGAGCGTCGACGATTCGCCTTCCTGCACGAGGAACTCGGACACGTCGAAGCCGATCCCGCCCGCGCCCACCACCGCGACCCGCGCGCCGACCGGGCGCTTGCCCGCGAGCACGTCGACGTAGCTGAGCACCTTCGGATGATCCTGGCCGGGGATGCGCGGATCGCGCGGCGTCACGCCGGTCGCGAGCACGACTTCGTCATAGCCGCCCGCGATCAGCGCCGCCGCGTCGACGCGCCGGTTCAGATGCAGCCGCACGCCGGTCACCTCGATCTGCCGCGCGAAGTAGCGCAGCGCCTCGTGGAATTCCTCCTTGCCGGGGATCTGCTTCGCGAGATTGAACTGGCCGCCGATCTCGGCCGCGCCGTCGAACAGGTCGACCGCGTGCCCGCGCTGCGCGAGCAGCGTCGAGCACGCGAGCCCCGCCGGCCCCGCGCCGACCACCGCGATGCGTTTCGCGCGCGGCGTCGGCCGGTAGCTCAGTTCGGTCTCGTGGCACACGCGCGGGTTCAGCAGGCACGACGCGACCTGGTTCTTGAACACATGGTCGAGACAGGCCTGGTTGCAGCCGATGCAGGTGTTGATCTCGTCGGCGCGCCCCTCGGCCGCCTTGTTCATGAATTCGGCGTCGGCGAGGAACGGCCGCGCCATCGACACCATGTCCGCGCAGCCGTCGGCGAGGATCTGCTCGGCGACTTCCGGGCGATTGATCCGGTTGGTCGTCACGAGCGGAATCCCGACTTCGCCCTTCATCTTCTGCGTGACCCACGCGAACGCGCCGCGCGGCACCGAGGTCGCGATCGTCGGCACGCGCGCCTCGTGCCAGCCGATGCCTGTGTTGATGATCGTCGCGCCCGCGCGCTCGATCGCCTTCGCGAGCTGCACGACTTCCTCCCAGTTGCTGCCGTCGGGAATCAGGTCGAGCATCGACAGCCGGTAGATGATGATGAAGTCGCGCCCGACCGCCTCGCGCGTGCGCTGCACGATCTCGACCGGCAGGCGCATCCGGTTCGCATACGAGCCGCCCCAGGCGTCGGTGCGCTTGTTGGTGTGCTGCGAGATGAACTGGTTGATCAGGTAGCCTTCGGAGCCCATGATCTCGACGCCGTCGTAACCGGCCTCGCGCGCAAGCTGCGCGCAGCGCACGAACGCGCGGATCTGCCGTTCGACGCCGCCCGCCGTGAGCGCGCGCGGGGTGAACGGCGAGATCGGCGACTTGATCCTCGACGGCGCGACGGCGAGCGGATGGTAGCCGTAGCGGCCGGTATGGAGGATCTGCAACGCGATCTTGCCGCCCTCCGCGTGCACCGCGTCCGGGATCACCCGGTGCCGGCGCGCCGCGCCGTGCGTCGACAGCGTGCCGCCGAACGGCTTGGTCCAGCCGGCGACGTTCGGCGCGAAGCCGCCCGTCACGATCAGCCCGACGCCGCCGCGCGCGCGCTCCGCGAAATAGTCCGCGAGGCGCGGCAGGGTCTTGCGGCTGTCTTCGAGGCCGGTATGCATCGAGCCCATCAGCGCGCGGTTCTTCAAGGTCGTGAAGCCCAGGTCGAGCGGGGCCAGCAGGTGCGGGAAGGGCGTGGTCATGGCGGGGTGCGGGGAATGATTGTGTCCGCCATCGTAGGGCGCGCCGCCGCTTGAGCGTGAGGGGGCAAACAGCCATAATGCTTGTCATTTTCGGCCAAAACGATGACACGACGATCCGCCAAAGACAATCTGGGGCTGCGGCGGCCGACCATTCCCGTCGCCTACCTGCGGCTGCTGCTGCAAGTGTTCGAGGAGCGCGGCATCGACGCGCGGCAGGCGCGCGCCGGCACCGGCCTGCGCGACGACGTGCTGGCCGAGCCGGACGCGCGCGTGCCGCCGGCGCAATGGGCGCGGCTCGTGCTCAACGCGCTCCGGCTCAGCGGCGACGAAGGGCTCGGCTTCGAGCTGGGGCTGCGGCTCAAGCTGTCGGCGCACGGCTTCCTCGGCTACGCGGCGATGACGGCGCCCGACCTGCGCACGGCGCTGCAGGTGCACGCGCGCTACTTCCGGATGCGCAACCGCCAGTACCAATTGCAGTTCACCGAGGACGACGCGGGCGCGCGGGTCGTCCTGTCGGGTGTGCAGGCGAGCCCCGTGCTCCAGCACCACATGATGTTCGAGATGGTGCTGACCGGGCTCGCGCATGGCATCGCGACGCTCGCGGGACGCGCCGCGCCCGGGGTCGAGCTGCGCTTCACGTGGCCCGAGCCCGATTACTACGCGCGCTATCGCGAGCGGCTGCCGCGCGTGCGTTTCTCGTGCGACGCGCATGCGCTGTGGATTCCGCGCGCCGTGCTCGACTGGCCGCTCGCGCTGGCCGACGAGGTCGCGCACCGGCAGGCGCTCGTGCAGGTCGAGCGCGAATACGCGGCGGTGCGGCAGGAGGAAGGCGATCTGGTCGAACGGGTGCGGGCGGAACTGGCCGGATACGCGGGCGGCTATCCGGGCCCGGAGTGGCTGGCGCAGCGCCTGCTGCTGTCGACCCGCACGCTGCGGCGACGCCTGCTCGACGCGGGGTCGAGCTATCGAACGCTGCTCGACGAAGCGCGCTTTCGCGACGCGCGCGAATTGCTGCGCGCGTCCGACCTCGATCTGAAGACGATCGCCGAGCGGCTGGATTTCAGCGATCCCGCGAACTTCACGCGCGCGTTTCGCAAATGGGCGGGGCAGACGCCGAGCGCGTACCGGCTCGCGGCCGCGCGGGAGGGGGCGCGCTGAGGGCGGGCGTGGCGCGGCGCGGTCGATCCCGCCGCGCGGCAGGCCGCCGCGGCCCGGTCGCACCTCACCCGCCGAACCGCTGCTGATACGCGCGCGGCGACAATCCGGTCAGGCGGCGGAACAGCTGCCGGAAGGTCGCCGGATCTTCATAGCCGACCCGCTCGCTGACCGTCTCGAAGCCCACCTCGCCCGCCTCCAGCAGCCGCTTCGCGACCTCGACCCGCAGGGTCTGGAGATACGCGAGCGGGGCCTGCCCCACCGCCTGCTTGAAGCGCCGGTTCAGCGTCCGCTCGCTGACGGCGAGCCGGGCCGCCAGCTCCGGCAGGCGGAAGCGCTCCCGCAGCGTCGCCTCCATCCGGCGCTGCGCGCGCGCGACGAGCCGGTCCGCGTGCCCGTGATCGACGAGCAGCGACGCATAGGAAGCCTGCTCGATGCGGTGCATGTCGATCAGCATCAGTTTCGCCGTCGCCGCCGCGAGCGCCGCGTCCGTGCATTTCTCCACCAGCCGCACCGCGAGCATGAGGCTCGAGGTCACCGCGCCGCTGCACAGGATGCCGTCCTGCTCGGTCAGGACTTCGCTGGCCCGCAGTTCGACCCGCGGATAGCGCCGCGCGAAATCGGCGGCCTTCGCCCAGTGGGTCGTCGCGATCCGGCCGTCGAGCAGGCCCGCCTCCGCGAGCAGATAGCTGCCGGTGCAATAGGACGCGAGCAGCGCGCCCGCGCCATGCTGGCGCCTGAGCGCGGGCAGCAGCCCGCACCAGGCGGCGCGGCGTGCGATGAACGCCTCCATGTCGTCGACGAACGGCGCGGCCAACAGGATCGCGCCGGTGCGCCGGCGCGGATCGAGCGCGCCGTCCACGGCGATCGTCTGCCCGGACGCCGCGCGCACCGGCGCGCCGTCGAGCGACTCCACCCGCCAGCGCAACGCCCGGAACCGCGTGCCGTCCGCCTCGGCGCGGCGCGCGCCCAACTGGTTGGCCGCGTGCAGCACGTCGACCGTCCCCGCCACGCCCGACGCCAGGATGCCGTCGTAGACCCAGATCCGTATCATCGCCGCGCTGTCCGATTTGCCTTGAGGAATGGCGATACTGCCACTTCGCCGCCGCGCCGTGAAGCATGACGATAAGCACACTTCCCCACCACGAAGGAGCAACGCCATGCCGATGATCGACGTCTGCATTCCCGAGGGCGCGCTCGCGCCCGCCACCGAAGCCGCGCTGCTGAAAGACCTCACCGACATCCTGCTGCGCGCGGAAGGCTTCGATCCCGCGAATCCGGTCGCGCAAAGCGTGTCGGTCGCATATCTGCACCGGCCCGCCGCGATCTTCGTCGGCGGCGCGCCCGCGCCCGAGCCGCGCTACCGGATCGTGGCGTCGGTGCCGGAAGGCCAGTACGACGACGATGCGCGGCGGCGGCTCGTCACGGACGTCACCGCGGCGGTCGCGCGGGTGGAAGGCCGTGCGTTCGGCGACGTGGCGTCGCGCGTCTGGGTGTTCCCGACCGAAGTCCCGGAAGGCGACTGGGGCAGCCGCGGCGTGATCCGTCCGCTGCCGGACATCCATGCGTTCATCGCCGGCGAGGCCGAGCGGCCGGTCGGCGCGGCGCGTCTGGCCCGGCGGCGGCGCGACAAGGCGCGCGTGTTGCTGGAAAGCGTGCTCGGGGCGTTGGCGGCCGAGCCGCGCGAGCGCTGAGGTCCGGGGCGCGCGTCGGCCGCGCCCGAGGGGCGGGCCGGCCGCGTGCATCAGCGCGCCGCGGCGCGCCCCCGTGCGCCGTCACGGCCGCGCGTGCGCGCCGGCCCCGCTGTCGGGCGGCGCCTCCGCCTCCGTCAGCGCATCCGCATCGATCCCGAGCCATTCGTGCAGGCCGGCCCAGCCGCGCGGCGTCAGGTCGAGCGCACGCGACGACGGCGTGCGGCGCAGCCAGCCCTGCTCGCACAGGCATGCCAGGAGCCCGGTGCCGAGCGGCCCCGCGAGATGATGCCGGCGCTCGGTCGAATCGAGGCACTGGCGCGCCACGCCGCGCCGGCCCGCCGCGAGCGCGCGGGTATCCATCCCGAGCGCCGCGAACCACGCATGGCCGTCGGGCGTGATCTCGAAACGCTTGTCCGCGACGGCGACGATCAGGCCGCGCGCCTGCAGGCGCTGCGTGACCGTCACGCCGAGCCGCCCCGCCAGATGGTCGTAGCAGCAGCGCGCGAAGCGCAGCGCCCGCGCATGCGGCGCGGTCGAGCGCGCCGGCGCGGGTTCGCGCGGGCCGATCGAGGCGAGGTTTTCGAGCGCGGACGCGACGTGCGCGTCCGCGAGCCGGTAGTAGCGATGGCGGCCCTCGGTCTCGACGCTCAGCAGCCCGCCGTCGAGCAGCTTGCCGAGATGCGAGCTGGCCGTCTGCGCGGTGACGCCGGCCGCGCGCGCCAGCTCCCCGGCCGGCCGCGCGCGGCCGTCGAGCAGGCTCACGAGTATCGCGAGGCGCGCGGGATCGGCGATCAGGAACGCCGAGGAAACGATATTCGCGTTGGCTTGCATCACGGGCTCCCAGGAATACGTCGACGATAGCACCTCCGCCCCGGCCGTCGCTTCGATACGCATCGAAGCATCGGCGCGCGCGGCGCGGCTACGCTTCGGCCATTCCCTCCCCTTCGTGAGCCGATCATGACCGACACCTCCGACGCCCGCCTGCGTCACATCCACCACGCCTGGCACGCCGCCGTGGTCGCGCGCGATCTCGACGCGCTGCTCGCGCTGTACACCGACGACGCCGTGCTCGAATCGCCGCTGATCCTGGTCGCGCTGCCCGACCGGCGCGACGGCGTGCTGCGCGGCAAGGACGCGCTGCGCGCGTTCTTCGCGACCGGCCTGCGCGCGGCCGCCTCCGCCGCGCCGACCCGCTGGCATCGGAGCGACGTGTTCCTCACGCACGGCAACCGCCTTGTCTGGGAATACCCGCGCGCGACGCCCGACGGCGATCAGACCGACCTCGTCGAAGTGATGGATCTCGACGGCGAGCGGATCGCGCACCATCGCGTCTACTGGGGCTGGACCGGCTTTCTCGCGCTGAGCGCGATGCGGCGCGGAGACGCGGCGTGAACCCCGCCGTCGCCACGGCCTGCGCGCCGCCGCGCGTTGCGGCCCGCGTCCTCCCGGCCGTCTGCGTCAGCTACGTGCTGGTGCTGCTCGACACTTCGATCGTCAACCTCGCGCTCGGCCGCATCGGCGCGGCCTTCGGCGCGCACATCGCCGGGCTCCAGTGGGTGATGAACGCGTACACGCTCGCGTTCGCGAGCCTGCTGCTGACGGGCGGCATGCTCGGCGATCGCTGGGGCGCGCGGCGGCTGTACGTCGCCGGGCTCCTCGCGTTTACGCTCGCCTCCGCGCTGTGCGGCCTCGCGCCGTCCCTGCCCGCGCTCGTCGCGGCGCGCGCGGGCCAGGGCCTCGGAGCGGCGCTGCTCGTGCCGTGCGCGCTGAAGCTGATCAACCAGCATGTCGTCGATCCGCGCGCGCGGGCGCGCGCGATCGGCCTGTGGGTCGGCTGCGGCGGCGTCGCGATGGCGGCCGGCCCGCTTCTCGGCGGCGTGCTGATCCGGCTCGCCGACTGGCGTGCGATCTTCTTCGTCAACCTGCCGCTCGGCCTCGCCGCCGCCGTGCTCGCGTGGCGCCTGCCCCACGACCGCATCCGCGCCGTCGCCGCGCGCCTCGACCGGGCCGGCCTGCTGACCGGCATCGTCGCGCTGGGCACGCTGATCGGCGTGCTGATCGAAGGGCCCGCGCTCGGCTGGCGCTCGCCTGCCGTCATCGCGGGCGGCGCGGCCAGCGTCCTCGCATGGGCCGCGCTGCTGCGCATCGAGACGCGCGGCGCGCACCCCATGCTGCCGCCCGCGCTGTTTCGCGCACGGGTCTTCAACGGGTCGACGGGGGTCTCGATGGCCTCGGCCTTCGTGTTCTACGGCCTGCTGTTCGCGATCAGCATCGACTGGCAGCGCGCGCGCGGCGCATCGCCCCTCGCAACCGGGCTCGCGCTGCTGCCGATGACGGTGATGGTCGCGCTCGGCAGCCTGTGGTCCGGGCGGCTCGCCGCACGGTTCGGCGCTCGGCGCGCGCTGTGCGCGGCGTTCGGCGGCTACGCGGCGGGCGCGCTGGGGCTGCTTGTCGGCGGGCCGGGCGCGCCCGCGTGGCTCGACGTCGCCTCGCTGCTGGCGATCGGCTGCGCGTCGGGTTTCATCTCGCCCGCCGCCACCGCGCCCGCGCTGGAAACGGTCGACGCGCACCACGCGGGCATCGCGGCGGCCGTGCTCAACACCGCGCGCCAGGCGGGCGCGGCGCTCGGCGTCGCGGTATTCGGCGCGCTGCTCGCCGGCGCGGCCGATTTCACGCGCGGCATGCATGCGGTGCTGTGGACCGCCGCCGCGAGCGCGGTGCTGGCGGGGTTCGGCGGCGGATACGCATGGCGCGGACCACGCGCCGCCGCATCGGACACCCCCGCCGCGCGCGCATTGCCGCGCGGCTGATCCGGCCCACGGCGCAGGGATTTTGTCCTACCATTGCGTGACGATGCGCGCGCACCGATCCCGCCAGTGCTTGCGCGCGCAACCATTGCGGCGCCGTTCCTTTCGGGAGCTTTCATGAAACATGCCGGCGCGGCCGCGCTCGACCGGCTGGAACCCTTGCTCGCCGACGTGCGCGCGCTGCCCGGCCTGCGCGAGAAATCGCGCGGGGTGTTCTACTGGAAATCCCGGCCGTTCCTGCATTTTCACGAGGAGGCGGCCGATCTCTACGCGGACCTGCGCCGCCATGACGACTTCGAGCGCTTCCGCCTCGATGGGCCCGGCGAGCGGCAGGCGCTGCTCGCCGCGATCGCCGCCGCACTCCAGGCCACCGGAACCTGAATGAACGACGTCCCGCCTTCGACGCCCCCCGCGCCCGGGTTCCGCTTCGAACCGGCCGCGGCCGACGACGCCGAGGCGCTCGTCGCGCTGCGCATCGCCGCGATGCGCGACAGCCTCGAACAGCTGGGGCGCTTCGATCCCGACCGGGCCCGCGACCGCTTCCTGGCCACGTACGCGCCGGCGCACGGCCGCTGGGTGATCGTCGACGGCGCGCGCGCGGGCTTCGTGCAGCTACGGCCCGACGATGCGGGCCTGAAGCTCGATCACTGCTATATCACGCCCGCGTGGCAGGGCCGGGGAATCGGTTCCGCCGTGCTGCGCGCGCTGCTCGCGGAAGCCGACGCGCAGGCGCTCGACCTGCGGCTCGACGCGCTGCGCGGCAGCGCGTCCCAGCGCTTCTACCAGCGGCATGGTTTCCGGCAGGAGGCCGAATCGGCGTGGGACATCCACTATGTCCGCCACGCGCTCACGGCGCGATCAGGTCCCGCAGCGCAATCCGCACCTGCCTGAGCGCATCCGCGCGCCGGATCACCACCGGCACGTCGGCCAGGTCCGGCGTGCGCAGCAGCGCGCGGATCGCGGCCAGCGTCGCCGCGTCGCCCGGCAGCGCGCCGACGCGCTCGACCCGATCGCCCACGCGAATGCCCGCCTGCGCGGCCGGGCCGCCCGCGACCACGTCCATCACGCGCAGCCCGGCCGCCTCCCCGAGCCCGAGCCACATGCCGCTGCGGTCGTAGTGCTCGGGCGCATCGGAATCCGCGCGCCGCGCGAGCCACATCACCTGATGCGGATAGTCGAACGACACGCGGTAGCGCCCAAGCACGCCCATGCCGACGCTACCCGCGCGATCGGTCCGCGCGAACCCGCCCGCCTTCTGCAACGACAGGCGGGTCACGGGCGGCGCCAGCGCCACGTCGCCGATCGAGCACGCCGCCGCCCGTCCCACGCGCGCGCGGATCGGCCCGCCGCCGCCATAGCCCGTCATCGCCTCGACGAGCGGGCCGAGCCGCGCATCGAGCCCGCGCTCACGCCAGAACGCGCCGAACAGCGTCAGGCTGAAGCGGTCGCCGGTGTCGACCTGGAACACGCCCGCCTCGCCCTGCACCGTCGCGTCGACGAGCGGCATGCCGTTCTGGTCCAGCCGGAACGGCACCGGCACGGCGCCCTCGGGCGGGTGAAATGCGTCCGGCGCCTCGACGGTCAAGGTTCGCGCGCCCGTATCGAGCGTCACCACGCGATCCCGGAACAGCTCGACGCCCAGCACGCCGTCGAATCGCGCGAAGCCCATCGCGCGGCTCAGCACGCCGACGTCGAACGCGGGCGCATCGAGCGCGCCGAGCGACACCGTCCCGACGCGCAGCGCGCGCACGTGCACGACCGGAAACGCCAGCGCCTGTTCGCCCGCCCCGGTGCCCGTTCCCGTGCTCACGCGCGGCAGCCGCAGCCGCGCGGCCGTCGCCGCGCTGACCGTGGTTTCCGACGAACCGGTATCGACGATGAACGCGAACGGCCCCTGGCCGTCGATCGTCACGTCGACGAACGGCCGGTTGTCGACGATCGACAAGGGCAGCACCACCGCCGCGACCGCGGCCTGGCCCGCGACCCAGGTCGCGCCCAGCACGACCGCAAGGCCCAGCCTGATCCGATGCGCCGTGCGCATGCCGCCTCCTTTCAAGGGAAAACCAGGGAAAACCGCTTGATGCGCGCGCTTATCTGCGCGGCTCCGCGCTCGCGATGAACGCCGTCACGTCGTCGAGCAGCGGCACGAACGGGCGCACCGGCAAGCCGAACGCCCCGACCAGCACCGCATGCCCGACGCCCGCGTAATGCTTGACCCGCACCACGCTGCCCGCCTCCTGCAGGCGCGCGGCGAAGCGGTCGGTGTTGGCGGGCCGGACCGTGGTGTCGTTCGCGCCCGACGCGAGCAGCATCGGCGGCTCGCCGCCGTCGACGAAATTGATCGGCTGGCTCGCGGCGCGCGCCGGTTCGGGAAAGATCCGCATCAGCGTCTCGTCGCGCAACGGCAGGAAATCGTAAGGCCCGGCCAGGCCGATCACGCCCGCGATGTCGCGCTTGCTGATCTCGTGCTCGGCCAGGAAGCGCGCGTCGGTCGCGAGCATCGCCGCGATCTGCGCGCCCGCGGAATGGCCCATCAGGAACAGCCTCGACGGGTCCGCGCCCAGCTCCACCGCATGATCGCGCGCCCAGCGCACCGCGGCCGCCGCATCCTCGACGAACGCCGGGAACACCGCGTCCGGATACAGCCGGTAGTCGGGAATCACCGCGACGCAACCGCGCGACGCCAGCGCCTCGCCGACGAACTTGTAGTCGCTGCGCCTGCCGCTCTGCCAGCTGCCGCCGTAGAAGAACACGACGAGCGGCACGGGTGCGCCGCCGGGCCGGCGCGCGGGCGCATAGACGTCGAGGGCGTGACGCGGCCCGTCGCCATAGGCGAGATCGTAGCGGCCGACGAACGACGAGCGGCCCGCCACCACGTTCAGCACCGCGGCCGGCCGCCAGCCCGCCACGACGCCGAACGCCAGCACCGATCCGAACAGCAACACGCCTGTGAGCATCATTTCCGTCACCTGCACAAGCCGGGCGTCACGTGGGCCACCTGCGCGCTAGACGATCCGGGCCATGCCGGACACGTCGCGCCCATGACCGGACGCCGTCCCCAAGAGCCGAACGCGCAGCGCATCGTGATCCGCGACGAACCAGACCGTGCGACCCTGATTCGACTCTAGGACAAAATCGCGCCATGCCGTACTCTCCGCAACCCGGCCCGTGAGATTCCCGACGATCGCGACGCACAGCCGGTAGTTGACGAGCTTCTGCAGCAGCATGCCCGCCACCCTCGTGCGCAGCTGGAAAAACGCGGGCGTGAGCCGTGCGGCCGGGATCACCACCCACACCGCGCCGCATCCCCATGCGGCGGCGATCAGGTCGCCCGCATCGCGTTCGTTCGCGATCGCGGAACCCCGCTCCGCGCACATCAGCACCGGCACGCTGCCGATCTGCACCACTTCATCGGATGTCGTCATCGAATTCCCCTGGATGTTCCGGCCGGCGTCGCCGGTCTTTGGTCTTTGGTTTCTGGTCTTTTGCGCCGCGCGCGGCTTATCGCTGGATCGTGTCGCGCGGCATCAACGCAGCGCATCCGTCAACATCTGCACGAGCCCCAGCCACTCGGCCGCATCGGCCGGCGCGGCGATCAGCACGCACTTCAGGCGCGACTGCGACGGGTCGTACGCGCTCTGCAGGCGAATCGGCATCGCGCCGGCGTCGCGGCCCAGCAATGTCGCCTGCAGGGCCGTCGCCAGCCGCTCGGCCTGCGCGGCCGACAGCGCGTCGATCTCGACAATGCTGGTCACGCGCGCGCTCGGCGTCGGCCCGGCCGGCGCGACGGCGGCCGCGCCGCCGGCAAACCGCGCGACTTCGTCCCGCAGCAGCCGATAGGACTTGCCGATGCGCGTCGCAGGCAAACGGCCGTCGTGGATGAAGCGCAGCACGGTCTTCGGATGCAGGCCGAGATGCGCGGCGGTCTGTGCGACGGTGTAATAGGAGGCTTCCATTCTCGCTCAAATTGTTCTCAAACGTACCTTATATTACCCGTCAAAAAAGACTAATAAGGTACATTTATTCACATCTGGAGACGGGATTCCGTTGTCTTGACCGAGGCGGCTCATGCGATCCAGGCGTAAGCGCCGTGAAAAAACCGCACTCGGCCGCATCCGCGCCCCGCGCCGGGACGTAATCGTCGACAGGCGCGCGCCACCCGGCCCGCGCCGCCGCCCGCTTACTCACGAGTCGCCCCGCCTCATGCTGAATGCCACGCCCTCGCTGCGCCCGTCGATGCTATATTCGACCCGGCACTCCTCCATCCGCCCGGGCGACGTCAGCCTCATGCCACGCATGAACGAAGACGCAGGACACGCAGAGCCCCTCGACCACGACGCGTCCGATCCGGACCGCGCGCGGCGCACCCGTCTGAACGCCCTGCTGCTGCAGGTCGCGTCGGGCGACCAGCCGGCCTTCGCGGCACTCTATCGGCAAACCTCGGCAGGCCTGTTCGGCGTGATCGTCCGGATGCTGCGCGATCGCGGCGAAGCCGAGGACATCCTGCAAGAGGTGTACACGTCCGCCTGGCGACGCGCCGACCAGTTCGATCCGGCGCGCGGCAGCGCGATGACGTGGCTCGTCACGCTCGCCCGCCATCGCGCGATCGACCGGCTGCGGCAGCATCGCGAGGAGGCGCTCGACGAAGACACGGCACTCGATCTCCCCGACGCGGGCCCGACACCCGCCGCGCAAGCCGAGGCCAGCGAGGAACGGCGCCGGCTCGAACAATGCCTGGGCGCGCTGGATGCGCCGCAGCGCGACGCGGTGCGCGAAGCGTTCTTCACGGGTGCGACCTACAGCGAACTGGCGGAACGCGTGCGGGTTCCGCTCGGCACCATGAAAAGCTGGATCCGGCGCAGCCTGATCCAGTTGAAAACCTGTCTCGAACGATGAGCACGCCCCTCGATCCCGAACGCGAACTGCGTTGCGCCGAATACGCGCTCGGTGTGCTGGACGCCGGCGAGCGCCGCGCGCTGGAACACGCGTTGCCCGACGATCCCGCCTTGCAGGCGACGCTGGCGCACTGGCATGAACGCCTCGCGCCGCTCGCCGAGGCGGTTGCGCCGATCGAACCGCCGGCGCGGGTCTGGACGCGCATCCGTCACGACCTCGGCTTCGCGCCCGCGCCCGGCTCCGCGCCGCGCAGCGGCTGGCTGGACAACCTGCGGCTGTGGCGCTGGCTCGCGATCGGCGCGAGCGTCGCCGCGCTCGCGCTGCTCGCGGTCAACCTCGTCTGGCTGCGCGAGGCCGCGCCGCCCGCCGCCGGCGGCGTCGCGAACCGCTATCTGGTCGCGACGATCGCGCGCCAGGACGGCATCGCGCACTGGACCGCCACGGTCGACCTGCAACGCGCGAGCCTCGTCGTCGTGCCGGCCGTCCCGCCGCGCATCGCGGCGAAGCGCGTGACCGAACTGTGGCTGATTCCGCCGAACGCCCAGCCCATCCCGCTCGGCGTATTCGCCGCCGACGCCCCCGCGACGCTCGCATTGCCGCCCGCGGTCGTCGCGCGCATGAGCGCGCGCGCCACGCTCGCGGTCTCGCTCGAACCGCCCGGCGGATCGCCGACCGGCCTGCCGACCGGCCCCGTGCTTGCAACCGGTCCCATGCAGGGCGCCTGAGCCGCGGCGACGCGCCCGCGCGATGACGCATGCCTGACTGACGCCCCGCTCGTGGGCCGGTCACGCGCACCGATCCGGCGCGATGCGGCTCGTTACGCGCGTCGCATCCGCAAGCTGTGGGCCTCGTTGCCCGCGCCTCCATGCGGCGCCGCCTCTCGCCTCTCGCCTCTCGCCTCTCGCCTCTCGCCTCTCGCCTCTCGCCTCTCGCCTCTCGCCTCTCGCCTCTCGCACCTCGCCTCTCGCACCTCGCCTCTCGCACCTCGCACCTCGCACCTCGCACCTCGCACCTCGCACCTCGCACCTCGCCGCATCCGCCTCAACCCATCGCCCCGCTCCCGGCAACACCCCCTCATCGTTGCATCCGGTACGCCCGCTGATCCGTATCCGTCACTGAACGCCTCACGGAGCCGCCCATGCCTGTCCTCGCGACCGCCGCGCTCGCCAGCGCCGGGACCCTCGCCGCCTTCCTCGCCGTCTGGCTGCGGCAGATGAAAACCCTGAACGCCGGCGTGATCGATCCGGTCTGGGCCGCCTCGCTCGGCGTCACCGCCGTGCTCGCCGCGGCGCTCGGCACGGGCGCGCCCGTCAATCGCGCGTTCGTCGGCGTCGCCGGCGGGCTCTGGGGCGCGCGCCTTGCCGCCCACCTGTGGCAACGCCAGCACGGCAAGCCCGAAGACGCCCGCTACCGACAGTTGCGCATCGCATGGGGCGCTCACGCCTCGCGCCGCATGCTCGGGTTCTTCCTGCTGCAGGCCGTGGTCTGCGCACTGTTGTCGGTCGCGTTCCTGGTCCCGGCCTACCAGCCCACGCCCGCCGGCGGCCTGCGCCTCGCGGGCGCGGCCGCCGTGTGGCTCGTCGCGCTGGCCGGCGAGCGCGCGGCCGATCGCCAGCTGCGTCGCTTCATCGCCGTGTCGGGCGGCTCGCGCGCCGTATGCCAGGCGGGGCTGTGGCGCTACTCGCGCCACCCGAACTACTTCTTCGAATGCCTTCACTGGGTCGCGTATCCCGTGCTCGCGCTGGACCCGCACTGGGGCGCGCTCACACTCGCGCCGCCGCTGCTGATGGCCTGGCTGCTGCTGAAGGTTTCCGGCATTCCCGTGCTCGAGGCGCATCTCGCCGCGACCCGCCCCGCTTATCGCGGCTACATGCGCACGACGAGCGCGCTGATCCCGTGGCCGCCGCGACGGCCCGCCCCCGATCCCGACTGATCCGATCCCGACAGGAGCCACGATGAGCGACACCACGACCCCTCGCGCCGGCCGCCCGACGCCCGCCGCCCACGACAGCTGGCCCATCCGCGCCTGCGAACAGGGCTGGCTGCCCGACGCGCTGGTCCGGGCCGGCATGCGCGCACTGCTGCGCCAGCGCCTGCGCGACGAACAGGCGGGCGACGGCGAAGCATGCGCCCGCGCCTTCGAGCAGTTGCTGTGCGAACTGCGCGCGAGCCCGATCGCCATCGACACCCCGGCCGCGAATTCACAACATTACGAATTGCCGCACGCGTTCTTCGCCGCGCATCTGGGCCCGCAACTCAAATATTCGTGCGGCTATTACCCGAACGGCCGCGAAACGCTCGCCGAAGCCGAGGAAGCGATGCTCGCGCTGTACGCGACGCGCGCCGGCCTCGAGGACGGGCAGCGCATCCTCGACCTGGGATGCGGCTGGGGCGCGCTGTCGCTATGGCTCGCGCAACGTTATCCGCGCGCACAGATCGTCGCGCTGTCGAATTCGCACGGCCAACGCGCCTTCATCGAGGCGGCCGCGCATGCGCGCGGCCTCACGAACCTGCGCGTGATCACCGGCGACATCGTCGATTTCGACTTCGACCCGGATCAGGCCGGCTTCGATCGCGTGCTGTCGATCGAGATGTTCGAGCACATGAAGAACTACGGGCTGCTGCTGCGCAAGATCGCGCGCTGGATGCGCGACGACGGCCTGCTGTTCGTGCACCTGTTCGCGCATCGCACGCTCGCCTATCACTTCGCGGCGCGCGACGGCAACGACTGGATGTCGCGCCACTTCTTCACGGGCGGCACGATGCCGTCCGCCGCGCTGTTGCTGCGCTTCCAGGACGACTTGCGGGTGCGCCGCCAGTGGTGGCTGAACGGCACCCACTACGCGCGCACCGCGAACCAGTGGCTCGCGTCGCTCGATGCCGCGCGCGACCGGGCGCTGCCGATCCTGGCCGACTGTCATGGCCGGCAGGCCGCGCGCGCGTTCCAGCGCTGGCGCATGTTCTACATGGCCGTGGCCGAGCTGTTCGGCTACGCGCGCGGCAGCGAATGGGGCGTCGCCCACTACCTGCTCGACAAACGTCGCCGCTGACCACAGCGCGGCGCGACGCCGTGCATCCGCACGCGCGCGCCGTCCGTATTCAGGGCTAGCGGCCGTTCCGCACGTTGCCGCGCCACCAGGGAGACTCAACGCGATGGATCATCATTACGCGTTCCTGCAACCGGGCCGCAGCGTCGCCGTGATCGGCGCGGGCATCGCCGGGCTCGCCTGCGCGTACCTGCTGGCGCGCCGCCACCGCGTCACGCTGTTCGAGGCGGAGCCCACGCTGGGCGGCCATGCGCATACCGTCGACGTCGAGCTGGACGGCCGGCGCCATCCGGTCGACACCGGCTTCCTGGTCTTCAACGAGCGGACTTACCCGAACCTCGTCGCGCTGTTCGCCGAACTCGGCGTCACCGCCCATCGCAGCGAGATGTCGTTCTCGGTGTCGCTCGACGACGGCCGCTTCGAATGGGCCGGCACCAGCCTCAACACGGTGTTCGCGCAGCGCGCGAACCTGTTCTCGCCGAGCTTCATCGGCATGCTGCGCGACATCCTGCGCTTCAACGCGCACGCCGAGCGACATCTGGAGGCCGCGAGCCGGACCCGCTGCTCGGTCGGCGACCTGCTGACGGACGGCGGCTACGGCGCGCCGTTCCAGCATCACTATCTGCTGCCGATGGCGGCCGCGATCTGGTCGAGCACGGCGCACGAGATCCTGCGCTTTCCGGCCGCGACCTTCCTGCGCTTCTGCCTGAACCACGCGCTGCTCCAGGTGGCGCGCCGCCCCAGCTGGCAGACCGTCGCCGGCGGCGGCCGCGCCTACGTCGAGCGGATCGCGGCCACGCTCGACGACGTGCGCACCGGCACGCCGGTGCGCGCCGTGCGACGCGATGCGCACGGCGCGACCGTGTTCACCGACGCCGGTCCGGCCCGCTTCGACGCGGTGGTGCTCGCGAGCCACGCACCGACGAGCCTCGCCCTGCTCGCCGACGCGGAGCCGGACGAACGCCGCGTGCTCGGCGCAATCCGCTATCAGCGCAACCTCGCGCTGCTGCACACCGACGCCGCACTGCTGCCGAGGCGTCGTCGCGTGTGGTCCGCCTGGAATTACCTCGGCGCGCGCGACGCGACCCGGCCGGTGTGCGTCAGCTATCTGATCAACCAGTTGCAGCCGCTGCCGTTCGACACCCCGGTGATCGTCACGCTGAATCCGGTCAGCGAGCCCGCGCCCGAACGCACGCTGGGACGCTACCAGTACGAGCATCCGCTCCTCGATCTCGCCGCGCTCGACGCGCAACGGCATCTGCCGTCCTTGCAGGGACGCCGCCGCACCTGGTTCGCCGGCGCCTGGACCGGCTACGGCTTCCACGAGGACGGGCTCAAGTCGGCGCTCGCCGTGTCCGTCGATTTCGGCGTCCGGCCAGCCTGGACGCGCGCATGAACCGGCCCGCCTCCCCCGCCGCCGGCCTGTTGCTGCTCGGGCGGGTGCTGCATGTCCGGGAACGGCCGGTGCGGCATCGCTTCGCGTACCCGTTGCTGTGCGTGCGCTGCGACGTGGCGCGGCTCGCGGAACTGGACCGCTGGTGGTTCGGCATCGATCGCTGGGCGCCGCTCGGACTGTCGCGCTTCGACCACGGGCCGCGCGACGGCCGCCCGCTCGACGCGTGGATGCGCGACCAGCTCGCCGCCGCCGCGCTCCCGGCAGACGGCGCGATCTGGCTGCAAACGATCCCGCGCCTGTTCGGCCATGCGTTCAACCCCGTGAGCTTCTGGTTCTGCCACGATCGCGACGGACGCCTGCGCGCGCTGTATGCGGACGTGCGCAACACATTCGGCGGCCATCACGGCTACCTGCTGAGCGCCGCGAACCATGCGCCGATCGGCCCGGACACCGTGCTCGTCTGCCGCAAGCACTTCCACGTCTCGCCGTTCTGCGACGTCGCCGGGGAATACCTGTTCCGGGTCCGCGAGCAAGCCGCGCGGACCCGCATCGCGATCGACTACCGCGACCGGGACGGCGTGCTGCTGCGCACCGCGCTCGCGATGCGCGCCGGGCCGCTGACCGGCCGGCGCGCGGCGCGCGCGCTGCTCGCGCAGCCGTTCTCGATCGTCGGCGTCCTCGCGCGCATCCACTGGCAAGCGTTGCGTCTCGCGATGAAACGCGTGCCGTTCCACGGTCGCACGCCGCCCTCGGCGACCGCGCTGCCCGATCAGGAGATGCGCTCATGACGCTGCTCCGGCTGTCCTCGCTGCCCGCCGCGCCGCCGCCGTCGGCGCGGCTGTTCCTCGCGCTGCTGCGCCGCATCCGCCACGGTCATCTGGTGCTCGTCACGCCCGACGGCGCGCAGCGCCTCTACGGCGATCCTCATGCGCAGCCGTCCGCGACGCTGCGCCTGAACGATTGGCGAGCCTGCCGCGCGATCCTGCGCGCGGGCGACATCGGCTTCGCGCAGGCCTATCGCGACGCATGGCTCGACACGCCCGACCCCATCGCGCTGCTGCGGCTCGCGATCCGCAACGAGGCGGCGCTGTCGCGCACGGTGTGGGGCGGACCCGCGGCGCGCCTGTGGTACGCGCTGCGCCATCGGCTGCGCCTCAACACGCACGCGGGCAGCCGGCGCAACATCCACGCGCATTACGACCTCGGCAACGACTTCTACGCGCTCTGGCTCGATCCTGGCTGGACGTATTCAAGTGCGCTGTTCGACGGTCCGACCGGGCCATCGCTCGAAGTGGCGCAGGCGGCGAAATACCAGCGCATCATCGATACGCTCGGCCTGCGCGCCGGCATGCGCGTGCTCGAAATCGGCTGCGGCTGGGGCGGCTTCGTGCTCCACGCGGCGCGCCTCGGCATCGAGGTGCGCGGCGTGACGCTCTCGCCGCGCCAGCACGAGATCGCCGCCGCGCGATTGCGTGCGGCGGATATCGCGACGCCCGCGAGCGTCGAGCTGCGCGACTACCGCGACCTCGACGGCCAATACGACGCCATCGTGTCGATCGAGATGTTCGAAGCGGTCGGGGAGGCGTACTGGCCCACTTATTTCGAGGTACTGAAACAGCGGCTCGCGCCGGGCGCGCGTGCGCTGGTGCAGTCGATCACGATCGCCGATGCGCGTTTCGCCGCGTATCGCGCGTCGAGCGACTTCATCCGCGAAACGATCTTTCCGGGCGGGATGCTGCCCAGCCCCGCGCGCTTCATCCGCTCGGCCGCCGATGCGGGCCTGCATGCCGTCTCGACGCTCAGCTTCGGCCCCGACTACGCCCGCACGCTGCGCTGCTGGCGCGACGCGTTCGAAAGCCGTCTCGACGACGTGCGCGCGCTCGGCTTCGACGAACCCTTCGCGCGCACGTGG
Organism: Burkholderia sp. GW821-FHT14F03; assembly: GCF_058803765.1. NCBI lineage: Bacteria > Pseudomonadati > Pseudomonadota > Betaproteobacteria > Burkholderiales > Burkholderiaceae > Burkholderia > Burkholderia sp. GW821-FHT14F03. The sequence continues at coordinate 14,341 of NZ_JBXAPG010000020.1, read as the reverse complement.
CGGATGTATCTCGCGTATTGCGAGGCAGGTTTCATCGAGGGATGCACCGATGTCCGGCACTTCGTCGTCTCGCGCGCGCCTTGATGCGCGTCGACGCCTGCTGCTCGCGCTGGCGTCCGCGCTGCTGCTCGGCGCGCCGCTCGCGCACGGCGGCTGGCGCGACGACGTCGCGCCGGCGCAGCGGATCGGCGCGGGCGAATTCTGCGTACTCGGCTTCTGCCTGTACGACGCCGAGCTGTGGGCCGCGCGGGCCGATTCCGGATTCGACGCGCCGTTCGCATTGCGCCTCACCTACCGGCGCGCAATCCGTCGCGAACGGCTCGTCGCCGTCGGTCTCCACGAGATCGAACGGCTCGCCGCCGCGCCACTGCCTGCCGCCACGCGCGCCGCATGGCGCGACGACATGGCGCGCGCGTTCGGCGACGTCGCGGCGGGCGACACGCTGTGCGGGGTTTACCTGCCGGGCAAGGGCGCGCGTTTTTACGCCAACGATCGGCTGACCGCTGAAATCGACGATCCCGCCTTCGCGCGCGCGTTCTTCGGCATCTGGCTCGATCCGCGCACGCGCGCACGGACGCTGCGCACGCATCTGCTCGGCGGGGCGCAAGACGAATGGGGCGGGCCATGACCTGCCGACGCGCGATCCGGCGTCCCGCGTCGAACGCGCGGGAGAGCGTGCGGTCCGTCGAGCGGCTGCCGGACAACCCCGGGACGCGCTCGGCGCCTGACGTCCCTGTACGGGACGAATCGCCTGCGATGCGAGCGGGCGCGATGTTCGTGCTCTGCCAGGCCGGCTGGTTCCTGTGCGTGGCGGGTGCGGCGCGTCATGCCGCGCTGCTCGGCATCGGCTTCGCAGCGGGCATGGCGGCTGGGCATCTCGTGTCGCATGCGCAGCCGGCGCGCGCGGCCGGGCTCGTCGTCAGCGTCATGGCCATCGGCTGGTTGTGGGACAGCCTGCTCGCCCGCACCGGCCTGCTCGTCTACGTGGACAGTGCGCTGCCCGTCGTTGCCGCACCGGTCTGGATGGCGGCGCTCTGGGCCTTGTTCGCGATCCAGCTGGACGGGCCGTTTCGCTGGTTGCAGGGCCGCCCGTGGCTGGCCGCCGGCCTCGGCGCGCTGGTCGCGCCGCTGTCGTTTCGCGCCGGCGCGGCGCTGGGCGCCGTGAAGATGGCCGACGTCGGCGAGGCGCTGCTCGCGATCGGCCTCGGCTGGGCGTTCCTGCTGCCGGCGTGCCTGGCGCTCGCGCGCCGCTGGCATGCGCCGTCTCGCGGGGAAGTGCGGGATTCGTGAACACGTGCGCAAGGCACGTGTTCAGGCCGCACCACGCTTGTATCGAGGCACGACGGGCATCGCTGCCGGACCTGCCGGCGCGGCATGCCGACGATGCGCAGCGGGCGGCCTTTGCGTCAGCCGCGCCCGCTCGCCGCCGGCTTCGCGGACGCCGGGCGCTTGGCCGGATGCGTCCGGCGCGTGATGAGATCGGCAATCGGATCGGCCGCCTCGGCAGACGGCGCGGCCTTGTGCGCCACCGGCTTCGCCGGCTTGTGCGAAGCGGCCGGATGCGTGGACGCCTCGGCGGCCTGGCGGGTGGGCCGGGCGCCCAGCCATTCTTCCGTGTAGGCCGCTTGCGCGGGCAAAGCAGTCATGAGGACGACGACGGATATGAGGCGCGGCAGGATGATGTGATTCACGGTCGATGACGGAGGTAGGCAATGACGCCGCAGCACGGCGCGACCCGGCATCTTGCAGGCCGAACGCCGAGCGGTCAATGATCGGATTGTTAAGTGGGGCGGCGGCGTGCCGGTACTGGCGTTATTCCCGGCCGCGTACTCATGTGGTTTCTCCCCCAAACCAGATCGCGAATGTCCTGCTTCGTCCGGCTCGCCTGTCTTGTCCGCCCCACACGTCTCGCCCGCTTGCCACGCAAACCGGCGAACTCGGGAACCTATTCCCCTACTCCCCATCCCTTGCCTGCTCATCTTTGTCATTTTGCTATATTTTTATAACTATATTAAAGTAGCGACCATGAAACCCGATGCCGACCTTCAGTTCGCCGCCCACCTGCGCAGCCAGGTCACCGCGCTGATCCGCCGCCTGCGCCAGGAAGCGCAGGCCGATCCCGTTCAGTTCGCGCAACTCGTCGTGCTGGGCGCGATCGACCGGCTCGGCGACGGCGTGACGCCGTCCGAGCTGGCCGCGACCGAGCGGCTGCGCTCGTCGAATCTCGCCGCGCTGTTGCGCGAGCTGGAAGCGCAGGCGCTGATCGACCGCCTCCCGGATCCGAACGACGGCCGCAAGATCCGCCTGTCGCTGACGGCGACGGGCCGGCGCATGCTCTACGGCAATCGCGCGAAGCGCGAGGAATGGCTCGTGGCCGCGATGCGCGCGTGCCTGAGCGCCGAGGAGCGCGCGCTGCTCGAAGCCGCCGGCCCGCTGTTCGAACGTCTGGCCCAATACGACCCGCCCAGCCCCTCAACCAAACGGAGCCCTCGATGACCACCGCCCTGATCGGACTCGACTACATCGTCGACATCATGCATCCCACCGGCAAGATCGCCCGCAGCGCCGCCCACGCGGCCGCGCGCGACGTGGTCGGCCGCTTCAACCAGGCCCTCGCGCTCGCCCGCTCGCGCGAATGGCTGCGGATCCTCGTGAAGGTCGGCTTCGAGCCCGGCTACGCCGCCCTGCCGAGCCGCTCGCCGATGTTCGGCCGCGCGCGCGAATTCGGCGCGCTCGACCTCGCCGGCCCCGGCACCGCGTTCCATCCGGACCTGGACGCCGCCGCCGCGCAACTCGTCGTCGTCAAGCCGCGCGTCAGCGCGTTCCACGGCACCCCGCTCGAACCCGCGCTGCGCGCGAACCGGATCGAGCGTGTGGTCGTCGCCGGGGTCAGCACGACCTGGGCCGTGCAGGCAACCGCCCGCGACGCGCACGATCGCGACTACGAAGTCCTGGTGTTGGAAGAAGCCTGCGCCGCCGCGACCGACGAGGAACACCAGCGCTCGATCGAGATGCTGCGCGGCATCGCGCGGATCGTCACGCTCGACGAACTCGCCGCCCACTGAGGCCCGCGCGATGCGCGCCGTCCGCGAGGCCCTCGACCCCGGCGCGGGCCTGCGCGCGCTGGCCGTGCTCGCACCGCTCGTCGCGCTGTATGCGCTGAGCCGCGACGCCGGGTGGCTGCAGGCGGCGCTCGTCGCGATCGCACTGTTCGTCGCGCACGAGCGCGTCGACCTCGCGCCGGTAGGGCTCGTTGCACAGGGGCTCGCGATCGTCGCGGGGGTCGGCGTGCTGTCGTATGCGTTGCCTGTGCCTATTGCGTTCACCGCCGGCTGCGCAGCGCTCGCGGCGATGAGCGTCGCGCTGTCGCTCGTCGGTGCGCGGCTGCGCTCGCTCGGCAACTACATCTTTATTCCGGCGCTGTATCTGAGCTATGAGACCGCCATCGCGCATGGATCGGTCAAACGTCTGTTGCCTTATCTCGCGGTGGGGGCGTTGCCGCCGATCGTCGCGGCAGGTATCGCGCAGTGGCGGCGCGCCGCCTTGCAGGACCGTTGGCGCGCACTCGTTCGCTGGCATGCACCGCGCGGCCCGGTGGTCGGCGCGCCGCGCGACGTCGCGTTGCCTGCGATGCTGGCTGTCGCCTGCGCGGTCGCCGTGGCGGCGGCGCTGGTCGTTTCACGGAAGCTTGAAGGTGGTCAATGGGTAGTCTGGTCGGCGGCGAGCGTCGTCACCGGCAGCGTGGCCGAAAGTCTCGTGAAGCTGCGCGATCGCGGCCTCGGGGCGCTGGTCGGCGCGCCGCTCGGACTGCTCGTCGGTTATCTGCTGCCCGCCGCGCCGCTGGCCTATACCGCCACCGCGCTCGCATCGATCCTCACGCTGGTCTCGTTTCGACATTATGCGAGCGGCTTCGCCGCGCGCTGCGCGTGTATTGCGTGCGCTGTGTGGATCGCGCAGCAGTCGGCCGCGATCGCGGTGGAACGGGTGGTCGATGTCTGGTTGGGTGGGTTGATTGGTTGCGCGTGCATGTTGGTTGTTGCGCCGTTGGCTGGGCGGGTGGTCGGTCTGTGGAATACGTCGGCCGCTTCGGCGGCGCGCGATGCGTAGCGCCCGAGTTGCGCCGCCAGCGGTACGGATATCGGGGAAAGATCTGTCTGGACTCGGCCATGAACTGGCGTTCGCTAACGCTCTGGCGGCGCCAGTCGAATGGCCGTTGACGTCAGCGAACAGACTTCTCCCTAGCGTAATTTGCCACCTCGAAAGTTCTTGCTTGTGACACCAAATTGCTTCGCACGTATGCCACCACCCCTCCGATTCTGAATAGTGGTAGTGGTTTGTTGGCGTGGTCCCGGTCTATCAAGCGCCTTGATGTCCCTGACAAATGCCCTCACTTCGTTCAACTGCCTGTACTGGTTTGTTTGTGGAATGGAAATGCGATTCGAGTCGATTTTAAGCAAATAAGAGATAAACACATCGCGCATTTCTACAAAGCTCTGGCTATTTGAGTGATGTGGTTTTTGTTTTAGCTCATCGCGCACTAGACGGCTATTAATTCCTGTCGTTAATGCCATTTGCTCCATGTAAACTGATGAATTGCCCAGTAGTTCGATGTGCGCAATACCACTTTCTTTTATTGCAATTCGATCGGAAAGGGCTGGCTTTACCACATTTGGGTCAAGTGTTTCCAATAGCCTTCGGTCAAAGAGCCGAGTCACGATTGTTAAAACGGATTCAATGGAAACCCCGCAGGCCTCAAAGAAATCACACAATTCCGATATCAGCCAATGTCGCCCGTCTACTTGATCCAATCGAACATTTGCGGAACGTTGGCGTAATATCCAGAGCACGTAGAGAGCAAGTAAAGGGGATGTCGGCTTGCGTGGGTCTGTATAAAATAGGTTGCAAACATACTCGTTTTCCATCTCGGAAAAGCGATCATATTCTCCTTTTATAAGTGCCCGATGAGTTCGATACTTATCAGACGAAACTGACGGCCCGCCATAGTGAGACTTGACTATATCGTCGATCTTAATTTCCGGAGAAATAAAAATTCTTTCGGCTAGCCGCAACATGCGACGAATGTCGAAATTTGCAAGTCGCCCGATGAGGCCAGAGACATAGTCGCTATCAACAAATATTCGCTCGACTGCGTCTGCGAACATCGATAGGTCATCGATGCTTACTGAAAATCCTTTTTTTGAAAAATAAGAAGAATTATTTTCTTTCTCTAGGTTGATTTTTTCCTTCACAAACCGCACTCGCCGCGACAGTATTTCCTTAGCTTCAGGAACTGGAAGGTAGAAGCTTTTGGCTGCATAGCTCTGAAGTGCTCCAGCCTTGCTGAGCCTCCAAACAGTACGATCCGTTATTGGGACCATGATGAAAACCGCAGACGCGCTCTCGAGCGAGTGCGCAAGCTGATAGATTTTGTCTTGGATATCAGGCGAAAATTGATCGGTGTTATCGAAGACAATACATGGCAAGCGCTTCAGCCCTACGGTAGACCTTTTCAGTAAGAGGCGAACATATTCTTCCGACTGGCTCTCTCTTCTAACTTCCATATGGTCGCCGAAAGCAATTTTGAACTGGTCTTTGTTGGTTTCGTACAGTGGTTTTTTGGGACCTTCTTTCCAGCGAACGTATTCACCCCAGAAAATACCTTGGAGATCGTCGTAACTGGGCGGTTGATTCGTGCAGATCTGAACCTCCAACAACGCTCGAAGTTGGCGAATTGCCCATTCGACTATGCCAGAAGGATCGCCGGAATATTCATCTAAATTGACTCTTGCAATTGAACATTTCTGTCTTACACTGAGCGGCAATATTTCTCCAAAAAATCGATCTATAAAGGTTGATTTTCCAGAGCCTTTATTGCCAACGAGGAGAACCGTTTCCGACCTTTGAGATGTTAATGTTCTCTCGATTTCCGCCTGAAGGGCAGAGCTTTCGGCGGTATCGAGCGAAGCTATACCGTTCAGTACGTTTTGAACGATTTTTTGTAGCTCAAAATCGGCGCATCGACTTTCCGGTGTTTCGACAAAGCACGCACGCACCATCTCTTTGTCTTCGGTATTTGATAGGCGAGAGAAAAACTGTGAGAACATTAAAGACGCGTCGGTTGCGAGAGCATCGCGTGGCTTCATATGTGCGTCAGCCGGATTTGCAACGAAATACTGTTCCTCCGCCTCGCCGATTGACACTCCCTCAGCTGAATTAAGGTGCACTAAATGGCGTCGCTCAAGAACGTATGGAAGTGCAAGTAATTCTGAAAATCGAGAAAAATCATCCCTAACGGATTCTATTGTGGGGAAGAAGATTCCTTTTCCCTGCAAGGGAGGAAGGCCGTCGGTTCTTGATGCTTTGAAAAACAACCAACAACGACCGTCAGTAAGCGCCGCCACTGGCGTACCCTGCTCGGTTGCATACGCTAGTGCTTGGCGAATACCCTCCTTCAGCGGTTGCAAGACAGGACCATTAAGAGACAAAGCTGTGGCCTTATTTGTGGTAGTGCTTGCCTTGAGAAGACCCGACCGCTTGGCCTCAATTACTATAGCACCCCGTCGTTCTCCGACTGTTAGCAGATAATCGATATAACCCGATGAAGTTGCTTGTTCGGTGAAAACTGATTCATGCCGCCATCCCAAAATTTCAAACAGAATCCGATCAAGGGCTTTTAACCGCGTATCGCTCTCGTTGGGAGCCTCATTAAGGGCTGCAGTTAGCTCAGGTTCTAAAGTGATAAAGTCCTGAAACATCTGATCGATGCCTGTCACCATTTTTCCCCCGAATGTATCGGCAGAACTTCAGTTGACTTATGTTGCACTGTAAGTATAAGCCGGACTAGTGCACGCGAGATCGGCCGCCGTGGCAATGCGGGGTTGGCCGACGCAACAAGCGCGGATGTCCGTTGAACTTCGGATGCAGCCGTTTATACAGTACGAGGTACATTGGCCGAATCGGGTCGATCACGGTCTCACGCCTCAGGCCAAGACCTGCTACATAAGGGTGTTGATCCACGCATCAGCAAGGACGCCGGCAACAGACCTTCGTGCATCGATCAAGACAGTCGGTCTGTCGACCACCCTGAATAGCGTGCCGTCTATCGGCAGGCTCGACCATCTACGATCCGGAATACGATGACCGCTAGCTACGCGACCTCCCCGCAAGCACGATCGCGATGCCGCCAAGAATCGCAACCGAAGCCACAGCCAGACGCGGCGTAATCGCTTCCGACAGGAACACCACCCCGCCAAACGCAGCGATCAACGGCACCGCCAACTGCACCGTCGCTGCCCGCAAGGCCGTAAGCCTGCCCAGCGCCGCATACCAGATGCAATACCCGATGCCGGACGTGAGCGCGCCGGACGCAATCGCCAGACCAACCCCCGCCCCACTCGCATGAGCACGGGTGCTGATAATGAAAAACACGCTTAACGAGAAAGCAAGCGGAGCCGCTCGCGCGAAATTACCCGCCGTCGCTGCGATCGGATCGGCCACGCCGCGGCCGCGCAGCGAATACACCCCCCAAGCGCCCCCCGCGATCGCCATCAACGCCGCGCCGACGAGCGGAGGCGCCGCGATCCCCGGCGATACCAGATAAATCAACCCTGCGACCGCCAGCGCGAGACCGACCCACGCGACCGATCCAAACTTCTCCCCACAGCGCAAACCCACGCTGAACATCGTCAATTGAACCGCGCCGAAGAGAACCAGCGCACCCGTGCCGGCGGACAACGTTGAATACGCGAAAGAGAAGAACACGACATAAACAAACAGCATGACAGCCGCGAGCCAATCAACGCGACCAGACGCGTACGGCCCGGACCTGAACCGGACGATGACGGCAAGCACGATCGCCCCCGAAACCAGTCTGATGCCGGCGAAGCTGGCCGGATCGATTTCCCCCCGCAGCAACGCGAGCCGGCACAGCAACGAATTCGCCGCGAAGGCAAACATCGCCGCCACAGTGAGGATGGTCGTCCGCAAGATCAACAATCCCCCGCGCGCTTCATGCATGAGTCAGGACCATGACGAATGACCACGACAAAAGCGCCACGCCGAGAGGTGCGCTGAGACGCTTGCCCCAGGAAACGTTCTTCTCGATCGCCGTCACGGCGGCAAGCAGGAGCATCCAGCCAAGACTGCCGGTGCCTAACGCGAACATCAGCAACATCAACGCCCAACAACAGCCGACACAGAACAGACCATGCCGCGCGCCCAGCGCGAATGCATTCCACGCCTGCGCATGCCCGCGCCAGTGCTCGATGACGAAGCTCAAGGGCGTGCGACACTTTTCAAGGCATCGATACTTGAGCCGGCTGAACTGAAATGCGCCGGCCAACGCAATGACCGCGACGCCGATCAGCCACCCATGCCAGACAAGAGCGGGGACGCTGCCGACCATGAACAGCACCGCACTGTGAAGCGCATGCGCCAAAAGTCCGAAGATTCCCCACACCGCCACATAGCCCGAACCGAGCAACACGAGCAGCCCACCATGATCAGGGCGCCCCGCCGTCAGCCGGTCGAATGCATTGAACAACGGCAACGTGGTCGGCAGCATCATGGCTACCGTCATGAGAATCCACGCGACAGCGTAGAGCACCACGGGCACGACCACGTCACCCGCGGGAATGACACGGCACAGAAACGCCGCCGGTCCGGACGCTGTCCAGTCGCCGTGTTCGATGTAGCGCCCGTATGGACTGCGCGCCCATGCCCACAACACCACCCACGCGAGCGCGATCAACGCCGTCAAGACCGGCAGGAACACATGAGTATGGCGCGAGGCGCGGGCCGGCGGCGGGCCGGCCATCGGGTTCATGCGTCGAAGACGAAGGTGCTCTGCAGGGCGTTGTGATTCTTGAGATCGAGGTCGATGCCTAACGCCGGGTTCTTCGATCGATAGGTCGGGGCCTTGCCGACAAACACGGGCGCGCCGGGCACGGTCGAGAACACGGTGTCGGACAGCGTGGTCTGGCCACCGGTTGCGCCGAGATAGGGTTCGAGTTCGGCGTAGTAGTTCGCACCGATCTCGAGTTCGCCCTTGCCCGCAACCACGGTGAAACGAATCGGCGCGCGCTCCACGGACACGACCTGGCCGATGAGCTTGGCGAGATCGGCGACCGGCCCGCCGGCCTGGCCGGTGTAGACCTTCAGCAGCGCTTCTTCCTGCGCCTTCGAAGCCCGATCGTCGACATAGATCGCGGCCGTCCAGTTGCCTTGCAGGATGTTGCCGGGCACATGGGCGACGGCCGCGATGGTATTGCCGGCCACATCGACGCCGTCGACCGTGCCCTTGTCGATATGCCACGCGACGATGGTGTCGCAGGTGCCGTTGTCGGGGTCCTCGCCGATCCAGCAGGGGCAAAGCACATTGCAGTTGCAAACTTCGAGGAGACGACCTTCCAGGTGATAACTCATACGAACCTCCATTGAAGGCAGGCGAACACCACCAACTTGACGCTGCATGGCGCGACTGCAAGGACTCTTAATCTTTTCGCTGCCGGTTGCGGAAAGTCAAGGTCATTGCGGAGCGCGCAGGTCGACAGATCAGGTCGGGCTTATGCAAGATCATTACGTCATACAACCCGAGCGATGCGACCGCGCTTCGCTATCCACGCACAGCTGCATCATCGAAAGACCGATTTTGTCTGCGTATAAATTCGATAGAGGCGAGTGCCGACGATCGGCGCTCGACCTCGTGCGATACCGATTCTCCAGACGATCATCACGACGCCGCATCCGCGCGACGAGATCGCCGGGATGAGATCGACCGGCGACATCCGCCGGAAATCCACGAAACAAAAAAAACGGGGAGCCTCCCGGCTCCCCGTCATCCGCTTCACCCGCCCGCGTTACGCCACGGTCTCGGTATTCGCCGGCACGCGCGTGCGCCGCACGCCGTCCACGCCGTTGCCTTCGAGCCACGGCGCGATCTCCATGTCCTCGTACTTCACGAAGCGGCTCTTGTTGACGAGCCGATAACCGAGCCACACGACCAGGAACAGCGGGATGCCGATATAAGTCGCCGTCACGCCGATCCAGTCGATCTTGTTCGACAGGAACGCCTGATAGTCCTGGCCGAACGCGATCACGATGCACAGCACGAACGCGAAGATCGGCCCATACGGGAACAGCTTCGACTGGTACGGCAGCTGATCGACCGAGTACCCCTGCCGGATGAAGCCCTTGCGGAACCGATAATGGCTGACCGCGATGCCGAGCCACGCGATGAAGCCGGTCATGCCCGAGGTATTGAGCAGCCACAGATAAACGGTCTTGTCGCCATACAGCGACGACAGGAAGCACAGCGCCCCGACCGCGGTGGTCGCATACAGCGCATTGCGCGGCACGCCGCCCGGCGACAGCTTCGCGAACAGCTTCGGCGCGCGGCCCTCGGTCGCGAGGTTGTACAGCATCCGCGTCGACGCATACATGCCCGAGTTGCCGGCCGACAGCACGGCGGTCAGGATCACCGCATTCATCACGCCCGCCGCGAACGCGAGGCCCGCGTGACGGAACACCAGCGTGAACGGGCTCACGCCGATATCGGTCACGTCGCTCTTGAGCAGATTGGGATCGGTATAGGGAATCAGCATGCCGATCACGAAGATCGCCAGCACGTAGAACAGCAGGATCCGCCAGAACACCTGGCGCACCGCGCGCGGAATCGTCGTGCGCGGATTCTCCGATTCGCCCGCCGCGACCCCGATCAGCTCGGTGCCCTGGAACGAAAAGCCCGCGATCATCGCAACGCCCATCATCGCGGGCAGGCCGCCCGCGAACGGCGCGTCGCCGATCGTGAAGTTATGCCAGCCCGTGTTGGCCCCGCCCTTCAGGATGCCGACGATCATCAGCAAGCCGATGCCGATGAACGCGACCACCGTGACGACCTTGATCAGCGCGAACCAGTACTCGGCCTCGCCGAAACCGCGCACCGTCAGCACGTTGAGCAGGAACATCACGGCGAGGAACAGCGCGCTCCACCACACCCCCGGCACATCGGGAAACCAGTAGTGCATCACGAGCTGCGCGGCCACCAGCTCGACCGCGATCGTCACGGCCCAGTTGTACCAATAGTTCCAGCCGAGCGCGAAACCGAAGCCCTCTTCGACGTATTTCGCGCCGTAGGTCGAGAACGAGCCGGACACGGGCATCAGCGCGGCCATCTCGCCAAGGCTCATCATCAGGCAATAAACCATCAGCCCGATCAGCAGGTAGGCGAGCATCGCCCCGCCCGGGCCGGCCTGCGAGATCGACGCGCCGGACGCGACGAACAGGCCGGTGCCAATCGAGCCGCCGATCGCGATCATCGTCAGGTGACGGGCTTTCAGACTGCGGTGGAGCTTGGGTTGAGTCGAGGATGAAGTAGGACTGTCGGAATTCGGGTGTGCTGGCATAACTGGCGTGCAAGGAGCGGGCGACGCATGAATGCATCGCTTCGGGTCGCTCCGGGATTCGATGTGTCCCCGGAATGGATGGCGGCACGTCAGCCGGAAATGGTACGGGCGGCCGCGCCGATTGCATTTTTTTGCGCAGCGCGGATTCTACCCGATTCGTCCGACGGGGCGCCGCTGCATTGACCGCCGGTCGGTCGATTATACAATCATCCGTGCATAGTGGGCGTATCGTGCCGACGGCCGGTGCCGGCCCCCGAAAAGCGCCCGGGCCCGCCTGACATCGGCGGGCCCGGAATCGACCTCGGGACGAGGGCGCGGCAGGCCCCGTGACGGCGGATGCGGCGCTCAGGCGCCTGCTTGCGGCATCGGATGGAGCGGCACGCGGCGCGGCGCGGCCTCGGACGCATAGCGCCGGTTGGTCGCGTCGATCGCGGCCAGCAAGCCGTCGAGACGCGCCAGATGCGCGCGGTTGTCGTGGTCCCACGGATGGAAGCCCGGCCGGAAGTAGCTGAGCCATTCACGCCCGATCAGCGCGAACACGCCCTTGCGCGGCCCGAACAGATAGCCGACCAGCCGGCCGAAGCCGGTGACCTTGCCGATCCGCCGGCGATGCGCGCTCAACAGATGCAGGTGGAACTCGAACACCGTGCCCCAGAACAGCACGCTCGTGAACAACATCGCGCCGGTGCGGATCAGGTAGCGCTTGAGCCCCGGCTTCATCACGGCGAGCCACACGTCGTACGCGACGGACTTGTGCTCGGTTTCCTCGAGCGCGTGCCATTGCCACATCTGCACGTAGCCGTCGACCGAGCCCTCGGCGAGCGTCACCCGCTTCGCGAGCAGCAGGTCCGCGAACATCGCCGTGTAGTGCTCGAGCGCGATCGTGATCGCGAGTTGCATCGAGTGCGGCAACACCTTCTTCATCCAGCCGAGCACCGCCCACAGCCGCGCGTCGATCTTGTGCGCGGGCAGGCCCGCCGCCTGCAGCAGGTCGTTGTACTCGACGTGCTCGCGGGTATGCATCGCCTCCTGGCCGATGAAGCCGACGATTTCCTGCTTCAGTTCCGGATCGTCGATCCGGTCGCGGTAATTGCGCACCGAATCCATGAAGAAGCGCTCGCCCGCCGGGAACAGCAGCGACAGCGCGTTGTACAGATGCGTGGTGGCGACGCCCTCCCCATGCCAGTCGCAGGCGCGATCCGGCGGCAGGGCAAAACGGACGTCACGGCGTACGATCGAAGTCATTGGATGTCTCCCGGTCGTCCCGGGGTGCCGCCCACGGCGCGCCGGACTGCGTCACGGCGGCGCGAAAATGGGGAACGGTCACCCGGGCAATTAAGTCATCATAAACAGTTACATTGATCGATGTCATGATAGAACCGGAACGTCCAGGATGCAAGGATCGGTTCAGCCGCCGCCGTCGGGAGACGCCAGCAACAGGTAGTCGCCGTCATCGGCCGTGCCCGCGCCGACCTCCACGAAGCCGCATGCGCGATAGAACGCCAGCGCACGCAGATTGCGGGTCAGGCACTTGAGGCGATAGCGCGTCGCCGGCCAGCCCGGCAGCGCCTGCAGCAGCGCGCGGCCGACGCCGTCGCGCAGGCGCGCCGGATCGACATAGAGGTGGTGCAGGAAATGCTCGGGCATCCACACCGACGCGAAACCGACCAGTTGGCCGCTCGCGCCGACCGCCACCCACTGCGCCTCGCCGCGCGTCTGCGCCTCGAAGTCCGCGAGCGCGAAGATCTCGGGCGGTTCCCAGGAGAATGCGGCGCGGCGCGAACGCAGGAACAGGTCGCGCAAGGCAGGCAAATCGGCGGCGGTTGCGCCGCGTACGTGAAGCGTCATGTCGGCGGGTCTCCGTTTTTTTACGGTCCGATTCCGCTCGGTGTGGCGGACCGAACAAAGCGATGCGTGAATTCCGCGCGCGCGTGCCGCATAATCTGCTGCGCATTCCAGAAAGCACCTCGGCGCATCTGGCGGGACCTTCGCGCGCAGCGCGGCCCGCCATTTGAACACATGACAACACACTGACCTGCCTCCGCTGACCCGGAGCCGCCGCGCATGGCCTCGCTACCCGACACGATCACGATTCCCTCCCGCCGCGACGCGGCCCGCCACCGGCTGCTGGTGTTTCATCACGCCTGCGGCGCGGCGACCAACTACCATCGCTGGGCGATGGGTTTCCCCGCCGATACCGAAGTCTGGCTCATCGACCTGCCCGGCCGCGGCAAGACCATGCGCCAGCGGCCCGTCGACACGGTGCCGGCCATGATCGCCCACCTGCGTTCGCTGGCGCCGTTCCTGCCGCGCGACTATGCCGTGTTCGGTCACAGCATGGGCGCGCTCGTCGCGTACTGCTTCGCACACGACATGACGCAGCTCGGCCGGCCGCCGCTGTGGCTCGGCGCCTCCGGCGCGGACGCGCCGTTCTACCCGGAACGCGGCCGCCGCCGCGCGAATGCGCCGGTCCACCTGCGCAGCGATCCGGAGATCATCGATTACCTGGTCACGCTCGGCGGCACGCCGCGCGAACTGGCCGAGCACCGGGAGCTGAAGGAGATGCTGCTGACGCTCGCGAAAGCCGATTTCCGCATCGTGGAGGCGGGCTTCCCGCTGCCGTCGGCGACGCCGCAGCCGTTCCCGGTCGCGGTGTTCTCGGGCCGCCACGACCCGGTGGTGAGCGCGGCGGGCCTGCACGACTGGACCCGCGGCTCGCAACACCCGGTCACCTTCCATGATTTCGACGGCGGCCACTTCTACCTGTTCGACCAGGCGGCGGCCGTGCAGCACACGATCGGCCGCGCGCTCGACGACGCGCACCGCGCGCGCACGGCCGCGGCGCTGCCGTCGCAACCGTAGCGCGGCGACCGGCGCGGCGACGCTGAACGGCGGCACCGTGCAGGTGATCGCGAGCCAGGCCGCCTCCCAGCCGAACA
>NZ_JBXAPG010000019.1:117409-139651 GCF_058803765.1 Burkholderia sp. GW821-FHT14F03 | reverse complement strand
CGTTTTTTCGGCATCGGCATATCCATGACTTTTACCTCTCATGATATGCCCCGCCCACAAAATCCCGGACAGGTCCCGGCCCAGGGATCGGCCCAGGGATCGGCCCCGGGAACCGCTCAGGGATCGCTCAGGGATCGGCTCGGGAAGTGGATTCGAAAACCCTCGATCAACCACCCGGACGCGCCCCTACCCCTGCATCGCGCAGGCCGCCTCCCGGGAAATCGCCGCCGCCCCTTCGCGAGCCGTCAACGCGCCACTCACGCCGCGTCCCAATCGATCGCCCCCTGGCCAGCCACGCGCCGCACGCGCGGCCTGCATCGCGAGGCCAACACGGCCCCTTCGCCCTATCCGGCCCACGCGCACCACCCCGCGCGCTTCAGGCCGTCACTGCCCGCGCGCCGTCTCCACGAGGATCCGCTCGACCTGCTCGACATATGCCTCGCGCCCGAAGCGCCGCAGCGCCGTCTCGAAGCCGTTCTCAACCAGACGCTCACGCAGCCGCGCGTCGCGGCGCAGCCCGGCCAGCGCGCCGGCCAGCGCCGCCGCGTCGCCCGGCTCGCACAGCAAGCCGTCGACGCCGTCCTCGACGATCTCCATCACGCCGCCCGCGCGCGCGGCCACCACCGGCCGCTTCGCGAGCATCCCCTCGACGATCACGCGCCCGAACGGCTCCGGCGTGATCGACGTATGCGCAACGACGTCGACCGCCTTCATGCACGCGGCGATATCGCGCTGGAAACCCAGAAAATGCACGCGCGCACCGAGCCGGTGGCACGCGACATACGCCTCCAGTTCCGCCGCATACGCATCCTCGCCGAACAGCGGCGCGCCGACCAGCACGACGTGCAGCTCAAGATCCAGCCGCGCGGCCTCGAGCAGCACGTGCTGCCCCTTCCAGCGCGCCAGCCGGCTGAACGAGCCCACGAGCCAGGCCCCCTCGGGCAAGCCGAAGCGCACCCGCAGCGCCGCCTGTCGCACCGGTTCCAGCGCGACGAACGGCTCGGCCGAGATGCCGTTGAACACGACCTCCACCGCCTCGGCGTCGAACCCGGTCAGCGCGAGGAACGCCTGTGCGGTCGCCGCCGAATTCGCGATCACCCGCGTCACGCCGCGCCGCACGCATTGACGGATCAGAAACCGCTGGCGTGCGCCGAAATGCGCATCGCTGACGATGTCGCGCACGTGCCAGACGAGTGGCCGGCGCGCGAGCCGCGCCGCGAGCGCGCCCACCACCATCGCGCGCTGCGTATTCGCATAGATCACCTCCGCATCGCGCGCGCGCCGCGCGACCGCCCGCACCAGCGACGCGAGCGCGCCGAGCGCGCGCCACGGCAAGCCGCCCTGCTTGCGCGCGCCGGCGAGCGCCGGACGGGCCAGCACCTCGACGCGCACCCCGGCCTCGGCGAGCGCGTCGCGAAACGGCCCGTCGTCGAACAGCAGCACGTCGGCGGCCCCGCCCAGGCTCGCGGCGACGTCGAGCAGCGACAACTCCGCGCCGCCCAGCACGCCGCTCTGATCCAGCACCAGCACCCTCGGCCGCGGCCCACCGGGCGGCGCGCCCCGTGGCGCGGGCAGCGGGCGCGCGCGCCGCCGCGCATCCGGCACGAGGCGCTCGACCTGCTCGACGAAGCGCTCCCTGAAACAGGCGGTCGCGAAACGTTCCGCGTTCTCCCGGCAGGCCGCCGGCTCGAAACGCGGCGCGTGCCGCTCGAAGGCCTCGACCGCGGCCGCGATCGCGGCCGGGTCCTGGGTCGGGAAGAACAGGCCGGTCGGCCGCGGCTCCGACGCCGCGTCGCGCACGGTCTCCAATGCGCCGCCCTTCCCATACGCGATCACCGGCGTGCCGCAGGCCTGGGCCTCGACCACGGAAATCCCGAAATCCTCCTCGGCCGCGAACACGAACGCCTTCGCGCGCCGCATCCGGTCGTGCAGCACCGCGAACGGCTGATAGCCCATGATCTCGACGTTCGCGCCGGCCTTCGCGCGGATCCTCCGCATCTCGGGACCGTCGCCGATCACGACCAGCCGGCGCGCGGGCATCCTGGCGAACGCCTCGACAATGAGATCGATCTTCTTGTACGGCACCATCCGCGACGCAGTCAGGTAGAAATCCTCCTTGTCGGCGTGGAGCGAGAACGCGTCGACATCCACCGGCGGAAACACCACGGCCGCATCGCGCTGGTAAACCTTGCGGATGCGGCGCGCGATGAACGCCGAATTCGCGACGAACCCGTCGACGGCGTTGGCGGTCCGGCTGTCCCAGTTGCGGATGTAGTGCAGGATCGCCCGCGCGGCGTACGACTTGAGGCCTCGCGTGAGCTGCGACTGCGCCAGGTACTGGTGCTGGAGGTCCCACGCGTAGCGGATCGGCGAGTGCACGTAGCTCACATGCACCTGGTCCGGCCCGGTCAGGATGCCTTTCGCGACCGCATGGCTGCTCGAGATCACGAGGTCGTACGCGGATACGTCGAGTTGCTCGATCGCGAGCGGCATCAGCGGCAGGTAGCTGCGATAGCGGGTGCGCGCGAACGGCAGGCGCTGGATGAACGAGGTGGTCACGGGCCGGCCGCGCAGGCAGCGGCGGTCGTCGAGGAAATCGACGAGGCTGAACAGGTCGGCGCTCGGGAAGCACGCGATGATCTGTTCGAGCACGCGCTCGGCGCCGGCATAGGTCACGAGCCAGTCATGCACGATCGCCACGCGCAACGGGCGCTCGGCCGTCCGCGGCAGCGCGGGCGCATCGACGCCGGCGGGCGCGGCGGCCCCGGGCGCGGCCGGAAACAACGCGGATGCTGCGAGATCGCGGTTCATGCGCTTTTCCTCGAATGGAGACGCCCGAGCACCGCGCGCGCCCACGCGCGCAGGCCGGGCGTCGTCGTGAACGACCACGCCAGGTTCGCCGCCGCGACGGCCGCGCACCCGATCGCGGCGGCCGGAATGCCGGGCAGCGCGGGCGCGAGATACAGGCTCGCGAGCAGGAACGCGAGGTGCGCCGCCATGTCGAGCACGATCGATCGCATCCGGATCGCGGACAGGTACAGCAGCGCGAGATAGTCGAGCAGCGCGCGCCCGGCCACGACCACCGCTGCGCCCGTCAGGCCGAACGCGTGGATTCCGTACGCGAGCGCGGCGATGAAGAACGGCAGTTCGACGAGCCCGACCAGGGCGGCGCGCGCCGGATTGACCTGCGCCTGGATCAGGATCCGCGTGACGCTCGCCTGCCCGACCAGCCACACGCTGATCACGAGCAGCCGCCCGACCGGGCCCGACAGCGTCGCGAGGTCCCTGCCCACCCACACCGCGAGGAACGGTTCCAGCGCGAAGACCGCGACGATCGCGACCGGCGTGAACGCGGCGTTCAGGCATTCGAGCGACTGGCGCGCGAGCGCGTCCGCGTGCTCGCGGCCGAGCGCGGACAGGCGCGGAAACAGGGTGCGCACCAGCGCGTTCGGCAGCATGTTCAGGCGCGTGACGAGGTTCTGCGGCACCGTGTAGTAGGTGACGTAGCGCGCACCGAGCGCCGCGCCGAGCATCACGCGATCGAGCGTGTCGGCGATCGTCCCCGCCGTGCTCGCGATCAGCATCCAGCCGCCGAAGCTGAACAATCCCTTGGCGACGCCGAGCCGCGGCCGCTCCACGCGGCGGATGCCGAGCACGCGCAGGCTCGCGACGCCGAGCAGCAGCGCCGCGATCAGGCGCGCGCCGACCGCCGCCGCGAGCACCACCGGCAGCGTCGGCGCGACGAGCCACGCGGCGCCGAGCGGCAGCAGCTGGAACAGGAAGGTCCCGATCGTCTGGTTCGTGTTGAACACGCCGAAGCGTTCGGCGCCATTGATCGCACCCGCGAATACCCACGAGACGTTCGCGAGCGGGATCGCGCACGCGAGCCAGGGCAGCGCGCCGTACACCTCGTGGCGCAAGCCGGCCGGCAGCGACGAAAAACTCGCGGTATAGACGAACGCGCCCGCATAGATCAGCACGCCGCCCGCGACGCCCGTCGCGAGATTGAGCCAGCACGCGCTCCAGAACACCTGCGCGCCCTGTCGCGCGTCGCCGCTCGCGAGCGCCTTCGAGATATGGTTTTGCGCGGCCATGCTCATGCCGAGATCGAGCACGCCGAAATAGCCGATCAGCGTCCAGACGAGGCTCACCACGCCATAGCGTTCGACGCCGAGCGCCCGGATGTACGCGGGCACCGTGACGAGCGAGACGAAGGTCGGCAGCACCAGCCCGCAGAAATTGATCGCGACGTTCCTGAGCAGCCCCTTATCCATGCGCGCGCCGTCCCTTCCCGCTCATTGCGGCCTCCAGCGATACATGAGCACCTTGCCGCGCGCGTCCTCCTCGACGAACACCAGGTACTCCCCGTTGTCGCGCCGGTACGCGCTGATGCCGAACGGCACGTCGACCCAGCCCGACGCGCGCCCGACCTCGGGCCCGGGCCGCAGCACGCCGAGTTCCCTGCCGCTGTCCTTGTCGTAGACGTGCACGGTGCCGACCGGCTCGACCGCGAACAAATAGCGCCCTTCGACCGTCAGGCCGATCAGCGTCAGGATCGGTTTCGCGTCCGGCCGCCACGGCAGCGGCAGCGTGTAGCGCGCGACCGGCGACCCCGTCGACCATTTGTCGAAGCGCACGAGCACCCGGCCGACCTCCTTCGTGATGCCGGGCTGCGGCGGCAGGTCGGCGGTGTAGCCGGTCACGTACAGCGTGTCCGTGGCGGGCTCGTACAGCGCGCGCCGCAGCTCGGTGAACGGCGCGGGCGTCGGATACGTGGTCAGCTTCGCGTACGAGTAGATCGGATTGCCCGCGCGATCGAGCCCGCCGTAGCGATAGCGATGGATCCCGCGCGTGTCGCTCGTGCGCCAGATGTCGCCCGCCGTGTCGACCCACCAGCCCCAGCCGCCCGCCATGCCGCGCCCGCTCGTGTTCAGCTCGAACTCGCCGTCGTCGAAGCGGCCGTTGCCGTTCGCGTCGCGCCAGATCCAGTCGCCGCCGGGCGGCCGGTTCGGCACCGCGTCGACGGGCCGCGCGCGCCCCGCGAGCAGGCCGGCCGGAATCGCCGTCTCGCCGTCCCGCTTCGGATCGAAGCGGTAGATCTTCAGGTGGTCGGCATACATGTCGGTCAGGTACAGGAAGGTCCGGCCGTCGATCCGGCGCGCGAACGGCATGCCCGGCCACTGGTCGGTATGGAAGACCGGATCGTCCGGATAGCGGAACCGGTTCGACAGGAAGCCCGCGTAGGTCCACTCCTTGCCGGGCGGACGCGAGAAGTCGAGATCGAAACGCTTGTTGCCGGTATAGACGCTGTTCGGCCGGCCGGGATCCATCCACGCGCCGTCGACGAACAACAGGCCTTGCACCTGCCAGCGCAGCCGGCCGTCGGGCGCGTAGCTCTCGAGCGCCGCGCCGAGCCCGGCGCCGATCGTGTCGTGGCGCGGCCCGATGCCGTTCATCGCGACATAGACGTTGCCGGCGCGATCGACGCCGACGCCCGTCAGCCCGTTGAAGCGCTGCGGCCCCGGCCGCCCCGCATAGCCCGAGAAAATCCCGCCGCGCGCGCCGAGCGTGGCGGCTGGCGCGTAGCGTTCGCCCGCCTTCGCGTAGATCAGGATCTGCTGGCGCGGCCCGTTGTCGGCCACGAGCACGCGGCCGCGCGCATCGACGGCCACGTCGACGGCCTGCGCGTCGTCGGGCAGCGCGGGCGCGTCGTCGATCAGGCGGCCGTCGGGGCGCACGTGCGCGAGCCGCGCCGGGCCGTGCAGCGTATCGGCGAGCAGCCACAGCGTGCCGTCGCCCGCGAGCGCGATCCGTCCGGGCTCGTGCGCGTCCCAGGCGGTCTTCTTCTGCATGGTCCCGGCGTCGTAGACCGCGACGCTGTCATGCAGCGGATCGCTCGCGTACAGCAGCGTCTCGCTCGCCGCGAGCCCCGCGACCTCGGCCCGCGTATCGACGGGCACCTCGTTGACCACCAGGAAGCTCGCGGCCAGCCGCGCGCGCGGATCGGACGCGCCGGCCGCGCGGAACGGCGCGGCGGTGCGCAGGTCGCCGAGCGCGCGGCGCGAGATGCCGTACCACTGTCGTCCCTTCGACGGCCAGATCCCGGGGCTCACGAGATGCCCCTTCTCGTTGCCGACGCCGATCGCGACGTACGCATAGCGGCGATTGACCGCGATCGCGCTGCCGCCCGTATTGCCCCAGCCGTGCGTGCCGCCCGCGAAGCCGAGCATCCGGCCGTCCTGGTAGACGCTCGCCTCCGCGCCGCTCTCGTCCCAGGGCGTGTTCGTGTAGACCTTGCCGTCCGGCGTCACCGCGATCGCGCGGATGTCGATCTGGGTCCAGGCGCCGTCGCCATAGCCGAAGGTGTTGCCGATCCAGGACGTGGTCGCGGGCAGCACGGGCGCCGCCGCCATCGCGCCGCCCGCGAGCAGCGCGACGCCACCCGCCAGGAGAGCCAGTATCGAACGCCGCAATGCGCCTCCGCCGTCGACGATCGGCGAAGCGCGCACCGCGCGGACGCGGCACGGCGCGGCCATCGCGTCGGGCCGCCTCGCCGATCGGGGTTACAAACGATCGGACGCAGGTTAGCGGCAAAATATTCGCAAGAAATCCGCAAATATTGTTCATCGGCGCGCGCGCCGGTTCGTGATCCGTAACGATCCGTGCGCGGAACCGCGCGCGACGCCGACGCGCTTGCGCCGACGGAAAACGAACGGAACTGCGCGCGCTCCGGTTTATTTTTTGCGACGTTGCAGGCGTTTTACACGCGTTTTTTTGCCGATTTCTTTTTCCTAGAATCGATTCCGACTGCCGAATCCCGATGCCTCGACGGCATCCCGACCGGCCGCGCGACGCGGCCTTCACGCCCGCGGACGGAATCGACCATGCCCAGCAGCCCCTTGCCTCTCGCCCCGCCCGCCCGGCAATCCGGACGCATCACGCAACTCGACGGCCTGCGCGCGTTCGCGGTGCTCGCGGTGTTCTGCCAGCATGCGCTGAAAGCGCCGCTGTGGATCGGCGTCGACCTGTTCTTCGTCCTCAGCGGCTTCCTGATCACCGGCATCCTGCTCGATCGCAAGGCGCGCGGGCTCCCGTACTTCGGCCACTTCTACGCGCGCCGCGCGCGGCGGATCCTGCCGCCCTATCTGCTGCTGCTCGCGGTGTCGTCGCTGCTGTTCGGCGTCGGCTGGCTCGCGCACTGGCCGTGGTACGCGTTCTTCTCGACCAACATCGGCCTGTCGCTCGGCAGCATCGGTCACGACAGCCTCAACGTGCTGTGGTCGCTCGCGGTCGAGGAACAGTTCTATCTGTTCTGGCCGTTCGTCGTGCTCGCCTGCTCGCCGCGCGCGCTCGCACGGGTCGCCGTCGGGCTCGTCATCGCCGCGCCGCTGCTGCGCGCCGCGGCGACGCCCTGGTTCGCTTCGTACTGGCCGATCTACTACCTGACGCCGTTCCGCATGGACCTGCTCGCGGCCGGCGCGCTGCTCGCGCTCGCGCAACGGCACGACCGGCAGTTGCTCGCGCGGTTCTACCGTCCCGCGCTCGCGCTCGCCTGCGTCGCGCTCGCGCTGCTTGCAGGGCTGCACCTCGCCTATCCGCGCTTTCGCGCGGCCAACACGCCGCTGTCGAATGCGACGCTGTACAGCGTGTCGCTGCTGCTGTGCACCTCGCTCGTCGTGATCGCGCTGCGCGGCCGCGGGCTCGTGCAACGCGTGCTGACGCAGCCGTCGCTCGTCTATCTCGGCGCCGTCAGCTACACGGTCTACCTGATTCACCTGAGCGTGCTGTACGTGGTCTGGACGCTGCCGCTGAACCGCTACCTGAGCGCAGCGCTCGCGCTGGGCATCACACTCGGCTACGCGAGCCTGAGCTGGCACGCCTTCGAGCGCCGCCTCACGCGCGGCGCGCCGCCTGCCTCCCTGCCGGATGCCGCCGGCACGCGCGCCTGACGCATTCCCATCACTCGACGAGGAAACCGCCATGACCCACGCGCGCAAAGCGATCATCACCGGAGTATCGGGACAGGATGGCGCCTATCTGACGCAACTGCTGCTCGACAAGGGTTACGCGGTGACCGGCACCTATCGCCGCACGAGTTCCGTGAACTTCTGGCGCATCGCCGAGCTGGGCGTCGCCGAGCATCCGCGCCTCACGCTGGTCGAGCACGACCTCACCGACCCCGGTTCGAGCCTGCGCCTGCTCGAAGCCGCGCAGGCCGACGAGTTGTACAACCTCGCCGCGCAGAGCTTCGTCGGTGTCTCGTTCGATCAACCCAGGACCACCGCCGACGTCACCGGCCTCGGCACGCTGAACCTGCTCGAGGCGATCCGGGTGGTGAGTCCGCGCACGCGCTTCTACCAGGCATCCACCTCGGAAATGTTCGGCAAGGTCCAGGCGATTCCGCAGACCGAGCGGACCGCGTTCTATCCACGCAGTCCTTACGGAATCGCCAAGCTGTTCGCACACTGGACCACGGTCAACTATCGCGAGTCATACGGCCTGTTCGGTTGCAGCGGCATTCTGTTCAACCACGAATCGCCGCTGCGCGGCCGCGAATTCGTCACCCGCAAGATCACCGACACCGTCGCGAAGATCCGTCTTGGTCAGGCCCAGGTGCTTGAACTCGGCAATCTCGATGCCAAGCGAGACTGGGGTTACGCGCGCGAATACGTCGAAGGCATGTGGCGCATGCTGCAGGCGGAGACGCCCGACACCTACGTGCTCGCCACGCAGCGCACCGAGACCGTGCGGGATTTCGTGGGAATGGCGTTCGCGGCGGCCGGCTACCAGCTCGAATGGACTGGCAGCGGGGAGCGCGAACGCGGCCTCGACGTGGCGACGGGGCGCGTGCTGGTCACCGTGAATCCGAAGTTCTACCGGCCGGCCGAGGTGGACCTGCTGATCGGCTGCGCGGACAAGGCGCGCGACCAGCTCGGCTGGCAGCCGGACACCACGCTCGAACAGCTGTGCCGGATGATGGTCGACGCGGATCTGGCCCGGAACCAGCGCCATGAATCGTATTGAGGGCGGCGCGCGCCGCGCGCTCGTGACCGGCCTCGCCGGCTTCACGGGCCGCCATCTCGCCGCGCGCCTCGAAGCGGCCGGCTACGCGGTGTGGGGCATGGTCGCGCCCGGCAGCACGCATCTGGACGATCCGCTGTTGCGCCGCCATCCGCACCGCTTCGCCGACCTGCTCGATCTCGACGCGCTGCAGGCCGCGGTGGCGGACGCGCAGCCGGAGGTCGTGGTGCATCTGGCCGCGTGCGCGCACGTCGCGCACAGCGACCCGCGCGCGCTCTATCTCGTCAACGTGGTCGGCACGCGCAACCTGCTCGCCGCGCTCGCGAGCCTCGCCACGCGCCCGCGCGCGGTGCTGCTCGCGAGCAGCGCGAACGTCTACGGCAATACGCGGCGGGACCGGCTCGATGAAAGTACGCCGCCCCAACCGGCCAACGATTACGCGGTCAGCAAGCTCGCGATGGAATACGCGGCGCGCCTCTGGAGCGACGCACTGCCGATCGTGATCGCGCGCCCGTTCAACTACACCGGCGTCGGCCAGAGCGATGCGTACCTGCTGCCCAAGCTCGTCGCGCACTACGCGCGCGGCGACGCCCGCATCACGCTCGGCAATCTGGACGTGAGCCGCGACTTCTCCGATGTCGGCGACGTCGCCGATGCCTATGTGCGGCTCATCGAGCATGCGAGCGCCAGCGCCGGACAGCTGTTCAACGTCTGTTCGGAGCGCGCGTATTCGCTGAAGGAGGTGCTGGCGATGCTCGCGCGGATCGCCGGCTACGTGATCGACGTGCGGGTCGACCCGGCGCTCGTGCGCGACAACGAGGTCAGGCAGCTGGTGGGGTCGCGCGCGAAACTGCGCGAGCTGATCGGCCCACAGCCGCTCACGCCGCTCGAAACCACGCTGCGCCGCATGTACGATGCGCGGCGCGACGCGCCTCGTTAGCGCTGCGCGGCCCGCTGCCGGCTCGCCGGCAGCGGTGGGCGCCCGGCTGCGTCAGGCGTCGAGCCCGCGCGCGAGGTCGCGGCGCAGGTCGTCCAGGTGCTCGAGGCCGACCGAGAGCCGGATCAGCCCGTCGCTGATCCCCGCCGCCGCGCGCGCTTCGGGCGTCACGCGGCTGTGGGTCGTGGTGGCGGGATGGGTGATGGTCGTGCGCGTATCGCCGAGATTGCCGGTGATCGACACGATCCGCGTGCCGTCGATCACGCGCCACGCGTTCGCGCGCTGTGCGTCGGGCGTGTCGCCCTTGAGTTCGAACGAGAAGATCGCGCCCCCCGCCTTCTGCTGACGCTGCGCGAGCGCGTACTGCGGATGCGATTCGAGGCCCGGATAGAACACCCGCTTGACGGCCGGATGCTGTTCGAGCCAGCGCGCCAGTTCGAGCGCGCTCGCCGATTGACGCTCGACGCGCAGCGACAGCGTCTCCATGCCCTTGAGCAGCACCCAGGCGTTGAACGCCGACAAGGTCGGCCCTGCGCTGCGCACGAATGGGAACACCTTCTCCATGATGAACGCGCGCGAGCCGACCAGCGCGCCGCCGAGCACGCGGCCCTGGCCGTCGAGGAACTTGGTCGCCGAATGCATCACGACGTCCGCGCCGAGCTTGAGCGGCTGTTGCAGCACCGGGCTGCAGAAACAATTGTCGACCACGAACAGCGCGTTCGCGCCCTTCGCGATCGCGCCGATCGCCTCGATGTCGGCCAGTTCGGTGAGCGGATTGGACGGCGTCTCGAGGAAGAACAGCTTGGTCTGCGGCTGCACCGCGGCGCGCCACGCGTCGAGGTCGGTCGGATCGACGAAGGTCGTCTCGATGCCGAAGCGGCTGAAAATCTGCGAGAACATCCCGAGCGTCGAGCCGAACAGGCTGCGCGAGCTGACGATGTGATCGCCCGCCTGCAGCGCGGCCATCACCACCGACAGGATCGCGGCCATCCCGGACGCGGTCGCGATGCACGCCTCGCCGCCCTCGAGCGCCGCGAGACGATCCTGGAACATCGTGACGGTCGGGTTCGTGAAACGCGAGTAGGTGTAATAGTCCTCGGAATTCTTGAAGCGCTCGGCCGCGTCGGCCGCGCTCGAGAAACAGAAGCTCGACGTAAGGTACAGCGCTTCCGAGTGCTCGTTGAATTCGCTGCGCAGCGTGCCGGCGCGCACGGCCAGCGTGTCGAAATTCAGTGAATCGTCCATGTTCCGTTCATCCGTATCCAATCGCCTTCCGGGCGTGGAGGCAACAAAAAAGCCCGCTCATGCATCGGCATCAGCGGGCTTCTGGGGGCGGCGGCAGCGTTCGACTCGGGACGGCGACTGTACCGGCCTTCGCTTTAGCTGTTTTGGGTTGCCCCGCGTCCGCAAGCTGATATCAAATCGACGCAAGCCCGCATCGTATCACGCCTGTCGGATCAGGTGCGCGCCGCTCACTCCACCGACAGCTGGAGGTTCATTTGCGAGCGGACCGTGTCGCCGTTGGCGTCGCGGTCGGCCTGCGACGCGGGCGTGAGGCGCGCGCGCTCGATCATGTCGAGGTACTCGGGCGTGATGTCGCCGGTGATGTAGTCGCCGTCGAAGCACGACGCCTCGAAATGGTCGAGCGCCGGGTTGATGTCGCGCACCGCGCGGCGCAGATCGCCGACGTCCTGGTAGATCAGGTAGTCCGCGCCGATGATCTTCGCGACCTCTTCGTCGCTGCGGCCGTGCGCGACCAGCTCGCCGCGCGTCGGCATGTCGATCCCGTAGACGTTCGGGAATTTCACGGGCGGCGCGGCCGACGCGAAGATCACCGACTTCGCGCCCGCGTCGCGCGCCATCTGCACGATCTCGTGCGAGGTGGTGCCGCGCACGATCGAATCGTCGACGATCAGCACATGCTTGTCCTTGAACTCGATGCTCATCGCGTTGAGCTTCTGGCGCACCGACTTCTTGCGCACCGCCTGGCCCGGCATGATGAAAGTGCGGCCGACGTAGCGGTTCTTGAAGAAGCCCTCGCGATACTCGACGCCGAGCTTCGCGGCGACCTGCATCGCGGCCGGCCGCGACGAGTCGGGAATCGGCATCACGACGTCGATCGGCACGTTCGGCAGCTCGCGCCTGATCTTCTCGGCCAGGTAGTCGCCCATGCGCAGGCGCACGTTGTAGACGGGCACGCCGTCGAGGCACGAATCCGGCCGCGCGAGGTACACGTATTCGAACATGCACGGATTCAGGCTCGGCGCCTCGGCGCACTGGCGGCTGTGGAAGTTGCCGTCCCGGTCGATGAAGACCGCCTCGCCCGGCTGCACGTCGCGCACGAATTCGAAACCGATGCCCTCGACCGCGACCGATTCCGACGCGATGATCCACTCGGTGCCGTGCGCGGTTTCCTGCTTGCCGATGCACAGCGGACGGATGCCATAGGCGTCGCGGAACGCGAGCAGCCCGTAGCCGGCGATCAGCGACACGATCGCATACGAGCCGCGCACCCGGCGATGCACGCCCGACACCGCCTTGAACAGCGCGTCCGGATCGAGCTCGAGGCCCGAGGTGGCGAGCTGCAGCTCGTGCGCGAGCACGTTGAGCAGCACTTCGCTGTCGGAATTGGTGTTGATGTGGCGGCGGTCGATCCGGAACATTTCGTCCTTCAACTGCTGCCAATTGGTGAGATTGCCGTTGTGCGCGAGCACGATGCCGAACGGCGCGTTCACGTAGAACGGTTGCGCCTCGGCTTCGCTCGTCGCCGACCCGGCCGTCGGATAACGCACCTGGCCGATACCCAGGGTGCCCGGCAGACTGCGCATGTTGCGCGTGCGGAACACGTCGCGCACCATGCCGTTCGCCTTGTGCATGTGGAAGTTGCTGCCGTCCACGGTCGCGATGCCCGCCGCGTCCTGACCGCGATGCTGCAGCAGCAGCAGGCTGTCATAGATCAGCTGATTGACCGGGGATTGAGAGATAACGCCTACGATGCCGCACATGGCATGTGTCCTTCAAGGATGCAAAATCGGTTCGGTCCCGGTCGTGCGCGCACTTACAGATGTATGTACGCGGCCAGTCCGTCGGGCAGCAGCGGCTTCAGCTCGCGCACACCCTGTTCGGCGAAGGGACGCAACAGCGCGTCGCGCCAGAAATCCTGTTTCGGCAATTCGGTCAGGCCCGCCGCCGCGACCAGCAGCAGCACCAGCAGCACGCCGCGCACGAGGCCGAACATCATGCCGAGCGAGCGGTCGACGCCGCCCAGGCCGCTCGCCTGCGCGATCCGCGACAGCAGCGCATTGGCCACGCCCGCCACCAGCACCACGCCGATCACGAGCAGCGCAAAGGCGATCACCCACTGGGTCAACGCGCCGCCCGGCCAGTTAGCTGGAATATAGGGCACCACGAGGCCGACAAAGCGGCATGCGATAAAAAAAGCCGCGATCCAGCCGATCAGCCCGAATACTTCCGAAACGAAACCCCGCCACGCGCCGCGCAGCGCGGACAGGCCAATCACCGCCAGGACGGCATAGTCGAACGCAGTCAGCATCGCGGATTACTGGGTCAGGCCCGCGTCACGCACCTTGGCGATCGCGGCGGACGCCGCGGCGCGATCGGCGAACGGTCCGGCCCGCAACAGCGCGGAAGTCCGCCCGTCGGTCTGCTTGCGATGTTCGACATAGGCCGGCACGCCCGCCGCCTTCAATTTGGTCGCCCAGGCGCGCGCCGTCGCGTCGTCGGGGAATGCGCCCAGCTGCACCGCGAAGCGCGCGCCCGGCGGCGAGGCCGGCGACGACGCGTCGCCGTCGCCCGCGGCGGCCGTGACGGGCGCCTGGTCCGCGGCCGCCGGCTTCGCGGGCGGCGGCGCGACGTTCGCGACGGCGGCCGGCTTGTTCGCCGCGACAGCCGGCTTGTTCGCCTGCGTCTGCGCCGGCGCGACGGCCGCCTGGGTGCGCGTGGCCTGCGCGGGCGCGGTGGCCGCGGGCGGCTCGTCGTGCGCGACGCCCGCCTGCACGTCGGCCGCGTCGTCGTCGCTCGCGGCGGTCGCCTGATGCGCGGGCCGGTTCGGGATCTCGATCGCGATGTCGTCGGTCACGGGCTTCGGATGGGAATCGAGCACCATCGGCAGCACGATCACCGCCGCGACCACGAGCGCGATCGCGCCGACGAGACGCCGGCGCGCACGTTGTTTTTCAGGAAGGGTCGGATCGAGGAGAAAAGCGTCCGCATCGGGGCGCTGTTCGGTGCGGCGAGGCCGCCGCTCCACGCGTTCAGTGCGAACGTTCCGGGAAGAACCACCGGTTCGCGAGCCGCGCCGAGCCGGCGCGTCGTCATCTTTTTTGCCGAACGAGAAAATGCCCATGAATGGCTGGTCCGAAACTACCCGTCAGTCAGTGTTGCTGCGATTTACGATAGGCCATCACGCCGGCTACCGTGTGGAAGCTACCGAAAACCACGATTCTATCATTGTCGGACGCCCTTTTTAGCGCATCGCGAAACGCATCGGCGGGACTCGCGCAGCGCGTCACGCCCGCATCGGGTCCATCCTCGACGCCCACCTCGCGCAGCGCCGCCTCCAGCGCGGCGGACGAGGCCGCGCGCGGCAGCGGCAGATCGGTCACGCACCAGTGGTCGATCTCCCCTTTCAGCTGCTTGAGCACGCCCGCGATGTCCTTGTCGTGCATCGCGCCGAACACCGCGTAGGTGTACGGGAAGAAGCCCATGTTGCCGAGATTCTGCGCGAGCACGGCGGCGGCGTGCGGATTGTGCGCGACGTCGAGCACGATGGCCGGCTTGCCCGGGAGCACCTGGAAGCGGCCGGGCAGCTCGACGTTCGCGAGGCCGAGCCGGATGTCCTGCGCCGACACCGGCAGCCGGTCGCGCAGCGCCTCGAGCGCCGCCAGCGCGGCCGACGCGTTGATCAGCTGGTTCGCGCCGCGCAGCGCCGGATAGGCAAGCGCCGGATAGCGCTTCTCGCGGCCCAGGTAGCTCCACTGCTGACGTTCGCTGCCCGCCTGCGTCTCGTAGCGGAAGTCGCGCCCGACGAGCCACAGGTCCGCGCCGATCGCCGCCGCGTGCTCGACGAGCGTCGCCGGCACGGCCGGATCGCCGCAGATCGCGGGCTTGCCCGCGCGGAAGATGCCGGCCTTCTCGAAGGCGATCTTCTCGCGCGTGTCGCCCAGGTATTCGACGTGGTCGAGATCGATGCTCGTGACGATCGCGCAATCGGCGTCGATGATGTTGACCGCGTCGAGCCGGCCGCCGAGGCCGACCTCGAGGATCACCGCATCGAGCCCGCGCGACGCGAACAGATGCATGATCGCCAGCGTCGTGAACTCGAAATAGGTCAGCGACACCGGCTCCGGCAGGCTCGTGCGCGCGGCCTCGACCGCCTCGAAATGCGGCAGCAGGTCGGCGTCGGCGACGATCTGCCCGTTCAGGCGCGCGCGCTCGTTGAAATCGAGCAGGTGCGGCGAGGTGTGGCAGCCGACCCGATAGCCGGCCCGCGTCAGGATCGTCTCGAGGAACGCGCAGGTCGAACCCTTGCCGTTGGTGCCGCCGACCGTGATGACCGGGCAGTCGAACGCGAGCTTCAGTGCGTCCTTGACCTGGCCGATGCGGGTCAGGCCCATGTCGATGCCGACGGGATGCGCGCTTTCGAGATGGGAAAGCCACGCGTCGAGGGTGGGAAAAGTGCTCATCGAGTTCAACCGGGAAGCGGAAAGCTTACGCGAAAAGACAACGCGCGCCGCCCGGCGGCAAGGCCGGGCGACGCGCGACGGGTTGCGGAACGGGCGTCAGGCCAGCGCGTCGGCCGGCTGGCGCTGGAGCAGCGCCAGCAGCTGGGCGATCTCGTCGCGCAGCTTGCGGCGGTCGACGATCATGTCGATCGCGCCCGTGGTCAGCAGGAATTCGGCGCGCTGGAAGCCTTCCGGCAGCTTCTCGCGCACGGTCTGCTCGATCACGCGCGGGCCCGCGAAGCCGATCAGCGCCTTCGGCTCGGCGATCACCACGTCGCCGAGGAACGCGAAGCTCGCCGACACGCCGCCCATGGTCGGATCGGTCAGCACCGAGATGAACGGCAGCTTGGCCTCGGCCAGCTTGGTCAGCATCGCGGTCGTCTTCGCCATCTGCATCAGCGACAGCAGGCTTTCCTGCATGCGCGCGCCGCCCGACGCCGTGAAGCAGATGAACGGCACCTGCTGCTCGAGCGCGTTCTGCGCGCCGCGCGCGAAGCGCTCGCCGACCACCGAACCCATCGAGCCGCCCATGAACGAAAACTCGAAGCACGCGGCCACCACCGGCAGCGTGTGGATCGCGCCGCCCATCACGACCATCGCGTCGGTCTCGCCGGTGTCGTCCATCGCTTCCTTCAGACGATCCGGATACTTGCGGCTGTCCTTGAACTTCAGCGTGTCGACCGGCAGGATCTCCTGGCCGATCTCATAGCGCCCTTCCGGATCGAGCAGCGCGTCGAGGCGCTCGCGCGCGCCGATCCGCATGTGGTGGTCGCACTTCGGGCACACATGCTGATTCGCCTCCACGTCGTTGCGATACAGCACCGCCTCGCAGGACGGGCACTTGACCCACAGCCCTTCGGGAATGCCCTTGCGGCTCTTCGGGTCGGTCTGCTTGATCTTCGGCGGCAACAGTTTGTCGAGCCAGCTCATCGTATGGTTTCCTGTTCCGTGGGAAAGCCGGACGCGTCGCATCCGGCTTCTCCGTCAGTGAATCGTAAGGTCGCGGCGCCTCACGCCGTGGCGCGGGCCGCGCCGTCGAGCGCCGCGCGCAGCTCGGCGGCAAACGCCTGCAGCGCGGCGACGGCGCCTTCCGGCGCGGTCTCCTCGAGCAATTGCACGAGGCGGCTGCCGATCACGACGGCGTCCGACACTTCGGCCACCGCGCGCGCCGTGGCGGCGTCCCGGATGCCGAAGCCGACGCCCACCGGAACCGGCACGCGCGACTTGATGGCCGGGATTTTACCCGCAATGCTCGAAACATCCAGATTTCCGGCGCCGGTCACCCCTTTCAGCGACACGTAATACACGTAGCCGCTCGCGATCTTGCCCACTTCCGCGATGCGCGCGTCGGTCGACGTCGGCGCCAGCAGGAAAATCGGGTCGATACCTGCCTCGCGCAGCGTGGCGGCGAAGACATCGGCTTCCTCGGGCGGATAGTCGACCACCAGCACGCCGTCGACGCCGGCCGCCTTGGCCGCGTCGGCGAACGCCGCGACGCCCATCCGTTCGATCGGGTTCGCATAGCCCATCAGCACGACCGGGGTCGTGTCGTTGCGCTCGCGGAACCGGCGCACGTCCTCGAGCACGCTGCGCAGCGTGACGCCGCGCGCGAGCGCGCGCTCCGAGGCGCGCTGGATCACGGGGCCGTCCGCCATCGGATCGGAGAACGGCACGCCGAGCTCGATGACGTCGGCGCCGCCTGCGGCGAGCGCGTGCATGAAATCGACGGTTTTCGCGGGATCGGGGTCGCCGGCGGTGATGAACGGGATCAAGCCCTTCCGGCCCTGTGCTGCGAGTGCTGCAAAAGTGTTCTGGATACGGGACATGGCAAAGTTCCTTTGTCGATAGGAGTTGGCGCTTCAGCGCTTACTCCTATCCCATACAAGGTTGTCGACCGGAGTCAGCGCTTTAGCGCTTACTCCGGTCCCATACAAGGTAGTCGATAGGCGTTGGCGCTTCAGCGCCTACTCCTAACCCATAAAAAGTCATCGTCCGCGCGACCGGCGCGCGGCGGCCGCTTACGCGCCGCCGGCCGGCGCGGCGATCGCGCACACGCGCTCGCGCGCGATCGCGCAATAACTTTCGTTGATCTCATAGCCGACGAAGTCGCGCCCCTGGCGCGCGCAAGCCACCGCGGTCGTGCCGCTGCCCATGAACGGATCGAGCACGCGGCCGCCCGGCGGGCAACTCGCGAGCACCATCCGCTCGACGATCTCGAGCGGCTTCTGGGTCGGATGGTCGACGCGCTCCGCGTGCTGCCGGTGCAGGCGCGAGACCGACCAGACGTCCTTGGGGTTGTAGCCGAGTTCGAGCCACTTGCTGCCCTCGAACAGCTTGCGCGAGCGCGCCTTCTTCGTATCGGCGTCGTACGGGATGCGGACCGGATCGAGATCGAAGTAATAGCCCTTCGACACCGCGAAAAACCCGATGTTGTCGTGCACCGAGGTATAGCGGCGCGTCGTGCCGCCCATGCTCGGCACGCGCCGGTCCCAGATGATCTCGTTGATCATCGTGAGCCGCGTCTTCAGGAAGCTGAAGATCTCCGGCGCGTACTGCCAGGTGCAGAACACGTACAGCGACCCGCTCGGCTTGAGCTTCGGGATCGCCAGCTCGAGCCACGCACGGGTCCAGGCGAGGTGATCATCGCCCGAACGCTTGTCGGAGTCGTTGCCGTAATCCTTGCCGAGCCCGTAGGGCGGATCGGCGACGATCAGGTCGATCGACGCATCCGGCAGGTTCGCCGCATCGGTCAGGAAATCGCGGTTCAACAACGCGATGCCGTTCGGCAGCGCGCACGGCTCGGCCAGCGCCGGGCTCGCCGCGCCGCCGCCGGGTTCGTCGATCAGGTCGCGCATCGGAGCGGGCTTCAGAGCACGATGCCCGATCGCTCGGCGACCGTGTGCATGTCCTTGTCGCCGCGACCGGACAGGTTGACGAGCAGGATCCGATCCTTCGGCAGCGTCGGCGCGAGCTTCGCGCCATACGCGATCGCATGGCTCGATTCGAGCGCCGGGATGATGCCCTCGATCCGGCAGCAGTCGTGGAACGCCTTCAGCGCCTCCTCGTCGGTGATGCCGACGTACTGCGCGCGGCCGCTGTCCTTGAGCCACGCGTGCTCGGGGCCGACGCCCGGATAGTCGAGGCCCGCCGACACCGAGTGGGTCTCGATGATCTGGCCGTCGGCGTCCTGCAGCAGGTAGGTGCGGTTGCCGTGCAGCACGCCCGGGCTGCCGGCGATCAGCGAGGCCGCGTGATGGCCCGAGTCGAGCCCGTCGCCCGCCGCCTCGACGCCGATCAGCTGCACGTCGCGATCGTCGATGTACGGATAGAAGATGCCCATCGCGTTCGAGCCGCCGCCAACGCAGGCGATCACCGCATCCGGCTGACGGCCGGCCAGCTCGGGCATCTGCACCTTGCACTCGTCGCCGATCACGCGCTGGAAGTCGCGCACCATCATCGGATACGGATGCGGGCCGGCGACCGTGCCGATGATGTAGAAGGTGTTCTCGATGTTCGTGACCCAGTCGCGCATCGCCTCGTTGAGCGCGTCCTTCAGCGTGCGCGAGCCCGATTCGACGGGCACCACGGTCGCGCCGAGCAGCTTCATCCGGTAGACGTTCGCGGCCTGGCGGCGCACGTCCTCGGAGCCCATGTAGACGATGCACTCCATGCCGAAGCGCGCGGCGATGGTCGCGGTCGCCACGCCGTGCTGGCCCGCGCCCGTCTCGGCGATCACGCGGCGCTTGCCCATCCGCTTCGCGAGCAGCGCCTGGCCGATCACGTTGTTCACCTTGTGCGCGCCGGTGTGGTTCAGGTCCTCGCGCTTCAGGTACAGCTGCGCGCCGCCGAGCATCTCGCTCCAGCGCTGCGCGTGGTAGATCGGCGAAGGACGGCCGACGAAGTGCTTGAGTTCGCGCTGGTATTCGGCGACGAATTCCGGATCGACGCTGAAGCGTTCGTAGGCGGCGCGCAGCTCGTCGAGCGCGTGAATCAGCGTTTCGGCGACGAACACGCCGCCATAGGGGCCGAAATGGCCGCGATCATCTGGGAGGTTGTACATGATGTCACTCTCGGGTTGCGGTGCGGCGCACGGGCGCTGCGGCCCGGCGTCACGCACCGGCTGGCGTCATTGGGCGTCCGCGTCGCGCACTGCGCGCACGAACGCAGCCATGCGGGCGTGATCCTTCACGCCCTTCGCGCCCGGCGCTTCGATGCCGCTCGAGACATCGACCGCAAACGGGCGCAGCTGGCGAATCGCATCACCGACGTTTTGCGCGTTCAAGCCACCACTCAAAACGGCCCGATGCGCGAGCTCTTCGGGAATAAGTGACCAATCGAATACCTTGCCGCCGCCGCCATAGCCTTCGACGAGCGTGTCGAACAGGAGGCCGCGGGCTGCCGAATAGTTAAGTGATGATTCTAGCAAATCGGCGGCCCGCGTCGTACTGCCAACGCGCAGCGCGCGCAGCCAGGGCAGCCGAGCGGCCTGCGCGAGCGACGCGCACTGCTCGGGCGTCTCGTCGCCGTGAAACTGCAGCAGCGACAGCGGCACCTGGTCCGCGACGCGCGCGAGCGTGTCGGCGTCCGCGTTGACGAACAGGCCGACCAGCGTCACGAACGGCGGCACCCGGCGCGCCAGCTCGGCCGCCTGGGCCGGCGTGACCGCGCGCGGGCTCTTCGGGTAGAACACGAGGCCGATCGCGTCGGCGCCGAGCGCCACCGCATGATCGACATCGGCCGCTTGCGACAGCCCGCACAGCTTGATGCGGGTGCGGCCCGACGCGGCGGCGCCCGACGCAGCGGCGCCCGACGCGACGGCGCCCGGAACGGAGGAATCGAGAGACGTATCGGTCATGATTGCAGGTCCAGGTCGGCCCACACCCCGCTCCACGGGACGCTGCCGAGTTGCGCGGGCGGCACCGCGAATTCCGCCGGATAGCCGACGTGCGCGAGATACAGGCCCTCCGGCATGAAGGTCGGCGCGGCCTGATTCCGGTCGCGGCTCGCGAGCACCTCGGCGAGCCAGCCGGCCGGATAGCGGCCGCGCCCGACCGCGATCAGGCAACCCATCAGGTTGCGCACCATGTGATGCAGGAATGCGTTGGCGCGAAATCGGAAATGGATGAAGCTGCCCTCGTGGCGCGCACCCGCGGCACCGGCCGCGTCGCGCCGGATGTCGATCTGGTACAGATGCTTGACGGGCGTCTTGGCCTGGCATTCCGACGAGCGGAACGCCGAGAAGTCATGCTCGCCGATCAGGCAGGCGGCCGCCTCGCGCATCGCGTCGACATCGAGCGGCGTATGCACCCAGCCGGCTCGCCCCGACAGCATCGGCGAGCGCACCGGGTGGACGTACAGCACGTAGTAATAGGTGCGCTCGAAGGCGGCGAAGCGCGCGTGGAACGTGTCCGGCATCGCCCGCGCCCACTGCACCGCGACCGTCGACGGCAGGAACGCGTTGGTGCCGCGCACCCAGGAGAACTCGGTGCGATCGAGCATCGTGTCGAAATGCACGACCTGGCCGAGACCATGCACCCCGGTATCGGTGCGCCCGGCGACCGTGGTGTGCAACGGCGCCTGGGCGAATTCCGCGAGCGCGCGCTCGAGCGCATCCTGCACGGTCTTGCCGTGCGGCTGCGATTGCCAGCCGCAGAACGCGGCGCCGTCGTACTGGATGCCGAGTGCGATCCGCATCACGACAATTCGGCGAGTTTCGCGAGCCGCACGCGCGCCTCGTCGGCCGTGCCGGCGTGGCCGGCCTCGACCACCTCCTGCAACAGCGTACGCGCGCCCGCCAGATCGCCCAGCTCGACATATTCGGACGCGAGATCGAGCTTGTTGTGCGCGATCTTCGCGAGCGTCTCGGGCGACAGCGCCGGCAGCACGGCGCTCGGGCTCGCCGGCAGGTCCAGGTCGAAATCGAGGTTCAGCACGCCGAACTGCGCGCCGCCCAGCGGCGCCGGGGGCGGCGTCAGGCTCAGCGGCGGAAGCGTCGAGCCCTGCTCGTCGTCCGCGTCGAGCGGCGGCAGCTCGTCGTCCTGCATGGCCGTCAGGTCGGCGGCGCTCGCGGGAGCGATACGACCCTCATTCGGAGGGAGCGGATGGGCTAGACCGTTAGTTGCATCATGAGGCGCATTCAAGCTGAACGCCCCGAACGCCATCTCACCGTCCGAGGTCGCGCGCGGCGGCAGCGGCATGTCGAGGCTGTCGAGCGCGGCAATCGCGTCGCTCGGGAATTCGGCGCTCGGCGCCGGGGCGACAGGCGCCGGCGCATCCGCGACCGTGCGCGGCTCGTCGTCCCAGACCAGCGTCGGCGCCGGCTGAACGTCATGGCCATCGATGACGTGCGCCACGGCGGCCGGCTCGTCGGCCACGTCGGACGCCGGCTGCGGCGCGTCTGCTTCAGCCGCGTCGCGACCGGAAAGCGACGACGCGATCTCGTGCCCGTTCGGCTCGGTTGCTTCCGGTTGCGCCGGCGCGTCGTGTGTCGCCTCATCGGCGGCCGCCAGCGCCGCCCCGTCTGCCGCGGCAAGCGCCGCC
>NZ_JBXAPG010000019.1:64480-117309 GCF_058803765.1 Burkholderia sp. GW821-FHT14F03 | reverse complement strand
GGTGCGGTGGACGCCGGTGCGGTGGACGCCGGTGCGGTGGACGCCGGTGCGGTGGACGCCGGTGCGGTGGACGCCGGTGCGGTGGACGCCGGCGGCGCGGCAAGGCCGCGCGCCGCCTCGGAATCCGACTGATCGCGGTCGTCCTCGACCGGCTCCTCCGGCTTCTTGCGACGGCGCAGCGCAAATCCGACGATCAGCGCCGCAACCGCCGCCCCGACCGCGATCGCCGCGCCCGTGTTGAACGGCGCAGCAGGCGCGGCGACCGGTTGCGCGGCCAGCGGGGCCGGCGCGGGCGCAGACGCCGCAGCTACGCCGCTCGCGGCCGCCGCCGGCAGCCCGGCAGCGCCCGAGGCCGAATCCATGTCGGCGGGCGCTGCCGGCTTCACCGCCGGCGCGGTCGCGTCGCGCGGCGCGACCGCCGCCGCGTCGGGCGCGGGCTTGCCGATCCCATGCTTCTGCAACTCCATCAACACGCGATTCTTCAGCGCCAGCAACTGCTGCAAACTGGACGGCCGGGCCTGTGCGGCCTCCGCGCCATTCAGGGCAGCCCCACCGCGCACGGCATCCGCCGCGGGCGACGCGGCATTCGCGTGGGCGCCCGCCTCGCTGGCCCCGACCGGCGCGGCCTGGATCGAGCCCGCCCAGACATGCGGCCCGCTCTCCCCACCCGTGGCCTGGGCCGGCGCCGCAAGCGGCGCGGACGCGCCAGGGACCGGGCCCGAAGCGGCGCCAGCCGGAATCGATGCGCCGGACGCCAGCGCGGCCGAACCCGGTACGCTCGGCACGGCCAAATCCGGCGCGGACGCGCCTCGCGCGACGGCGGCCGACGCGCCGCCCGGCGTCGGCGCCGACGTGCCGGCGGCAGTGGACGCGCCCGGCGTGGATACGCCCGGCGTGGACGCGCCCGGCGCATGCGAGGCGAGCGCCGGCGCGCTCGCGCCGACACTCGGCGCGACACCGGCAGCCCCCGACGCGCCGTGCGCAACGACGGCGCCGGTCGCATCGAGCGGCGGCACCGTAAGCGTCGCGCCGATCCGCAACCGGCTCGGATCATGTTTCATGAAGGCTTGCGGATTCGCGTCGAACAGCGCACGCCCGGTACGGGCCAATACGCCGGGATCGCGCGACTGCGTCACGGCGACGGCGATGTCGTTCAGCGATTGTCCGGCGGTGACGGTGACCGTCAACGGCGCGGCGCCGGCATGGCCCGCGTCAGGCGCCGCGTAAGCGGCGAACGCGGCCGTCAGCGCGGCAACGGCCAGCGCGATCGCACCGCGGCCGGCGGGGAAACGGAGTCGAGACGTCATCGGTTCGATCGCCGCGCGCTGGCGCGGCTCTGGGTCACATTTGGAAGAGCACAAAATTCGGAGCACAAATAGAAAAAGCATCGCGCGGCACGCGACGCTTTTGGGGTTGTCTACGCGTCGTAAGCGCACAGTTTACTTTACCCGCCGGCAATCTCGCCCAAAACATCGCACGCCGCGTCCTGCGCCTACGGATGTCGCGAAGCGAAGTCCCGTCCGGGACACGCGCCGGACCTCCCGCCGCCGCGCCAGCCGCGCCTCGAAACAACCGCGCAGGCTCAATAAAACAGCCTGGCGGGGGTCAATAATTCGACGCGCCCGCCGTTAATAAAATTCTGGCCCAAACTAAAAAAATCAATCCGGCCAAAGCCGCATCCCACTGAATTGAATTTCAATCGAATGATAAGAGGCCAGTTCCCCTCTCTATTCGAAGGATTGGGCATTCCTCCTACCAAAGCCCCGCCCAGCAAGGCTTTCAAGCCTACCAGAGCAAACCTGCATCTTCCCGAGAACAATCTTTCAACTACAATCCATCCGCATTACACAAATTTACACAATTTAACGATTAATCGTCGCTACGATCGGATTCAAACAAGGATCGGCGCATTCCAGCCATCACCATTGCAAATGACCGGCACGCGGTGGCGCGCATCGACGTCACGAGATACCAGGCGTTTTTCACCACGCAGTCGCATGACTGCATTGATCCACCAGCTCGTCACGGGGACCGAACATGGGCTATCAGCAAGGCTTAAGCGGCTTGGCAGGGGCGTCGACCAGCCTCGACACCATCGGCAACAACATCGCGAACGCGAACACGGTCGGCTTCAAGGCCAGCCGCGCACTGTTCGCCGACATGTATGCGAACTCGATCGCCTCGGCGGTCAACAACCAGATCGGCATCGGCACGATGACGGCGGGGGTGCAGCAGCAATTCACGCAGGGCAACATCACGTCGAGCAACTCGACGCTGAACGTCGCGATCAACGGCAACGGCTTCTTCCAGATGTCGAACAACGGCGTGACCACCTACTCGCGCGACGGCACGTTCTCGCGCGACGAGAAGGGCTACATCATCAATTCGCAGAAGATGAACCTGAAAGGCTACCAGGCCGATGCGAACGGCGTGATCAACACGTCGGCCACCGTGCCGCTGCGGGCGCCGACCACCAACATCGCGCCGCAGGCGACCAGCAACATCAACGCGCAGTTCAACCTGAACTCGCAGGATGCGCTGCCGACCACGACGCCGTTCAATCCGGCCACCCGCACGTCCTTCAACTACAACACCTCGGTCCAGGTGTACGACACGCTGGGCGGCGCGCAAGCGGTCAACATGTACTTCGTCAAGAGCGCGGCGCCGGCCGGCACCTGGCAGGCGTATGCGGGCGTGGACGGGCAAACGCCGACCAACCTCGGCACCATTACCTTCAACACGTCGGGCCAGATCACCGGCACGACCACGGGCACCCCGCCCGCGCCGACCCCGAGCCTCGGCCAGTTCGCATTCACGATCCCGAACACGACGGGCGGCGCGAACCCGCAGAACCTGACGCTGAACCTGACGGGCACGACCCAGTACGGCGGCAAGAACGGCGTCAACAACCTCGCGCAGGACGGGTTCGCGAGCGGTTCGCTGACGAACTTCACGATCGGCGCGGACGGCATGCTGACGGGCAACTACTCGAACGGCCGGACGACGACGCTCGGCCAGGTCGCGATCGCGAACTTCAACAATCCGAACGGGCTCGTGAGCATCGGCGGCAACCAGTACATCGAGACCGCGGCATCGGGCGTGCCGCAGATCTCCGCGCCGGGCAGCACCAACCACGGCACGCTGCGCGGCAGCTCGCTCGAAGAATCGAACGTCAACCTGACGAGCGAACTGGTGAACCTGATCACCGCGCAGCGCAACTACCAGGCCAACGCGCAGACCATCAAGACCCAGCAGGCAGTCGACCAGACGCTGATCAACATGCGCTGACGCGCGCATGAAAAACGCGCCGCGCCGGACCGTGACTCTGTCACGGCCGGCGCGGCGCGTTTGCGTCGGCGGCCCGGCCAGTGGGCCGGACCATGCGCGGCAGGCTTACTTGTCGAGCAGGATGCGCAGCATGCGGCGCAGCGGCTCGGCCGCGCCCCACAGCAGCTGATCGCCGACCGTGAACGCGGACAGGTATTCGCCGCCCATCGCCAGCTTGCGCAGGCGGCCGACCGGCACGGTCAGCCCGCCCGTCACCCGGGCCGGCGACAGGTCGCGCATCGTCGCCTCGCGCTCGTTCGGCACGACCTTCACCCAGTCGTTCGCCGACGCGAGGATGCCGTTGATCTCGTCGAGCGGCACGTCTTTCTTCAGCTTGATCGTCAGCGCCTGCGAATGGCAGCGCATCGCGCCGATCCGCACGCACAGGCCGTCGACCGGGATCGAGCCCGGCTCGCCCACGGCCGGCTTGCCGAGGATCTTGTTGGTTTCCGCCCCGCCCTTCCACTCTTCCTTCGACATGCCGTTGCCGAGATCCTTGTCGATCCACGGGATCAGCGAGCCCGCGAGCGGCACGCCGAACTCGCTCGTCGGCATCGCATCGCTGTTCATCGTGGCCAGCACGCGGCGATCGATGTCGAGGATCGCCGACGCCGGATCGGCGAGCTGCGCCGCCACCGCGCCATGCAGCGCGCCCATCTGCGCGAGCAGCTCGCGCATGTTCTTCGCGCCCGCGCCCGATGCCGCCTGGTAGCTCATCACCGTCGTCCAGTCGACCAGGTTCCCGCGGAACAGGCCGCCCAGCGCCATCAGCATCAGGCTGACCGTGCAGTTGCCGCCGACGAAGTTCTTCGTGCCCTTGACGAGCGCGTCCTTGATCACGTCGAGATTGACCGGATCGAGGATGATCACCGCATCGTCCTTCATCCGCAGCGCCGACGCCGCATCGATCCAGTAGCCGTTCCAGCCCGCCGCGCGCAGCTTCGGGAACACCTCGTTGGTGTAGTCGCCGCCCTGGCAGGTGATCACGACGTCGCACTTGCGCAGCGCGTCGATGTCGGTCGCGTCTTTCAGCGTAGTCTCGTTTTTGGCGAACGACGGGGCTTTGCCGCCCGTGTTGCTGGTGCTGAAAAACACCGGTTCGATCAGGTCGAAATCGCCTTCTTCCTGCATGCGCTGCATGAGCACGCTGCCGACCATGCCGCGCCAACCTACGAGACCTACGTTCATGACTAACCCTTTGACTGGAGCTTCCCCGCCATTTTCCGTCCCCGCGTGACCGCGCGGGGAAACAGGCG
The DNA here is from genome assembly GCF_058803765.1 of Burkholderia sp. GW821-FHT14F03. NCBI lineage: Bacteria > Pseudomonadati > Pseudomonadota > Betaproteobacteria > Burkholderiales > Burkholderiaceae > Burkholderia > Burkholderia sp. GW821-FHT14F03. The sequence continues at coordinate 112,726 of NZ_JBXAPG010000019.1, read as the reverse complement.
GGCACGACGGACGATCAGCGTTTAATGATCGTTTTCGTGGTGATGGTTTTGCTGATGACGATGACGCGCACACCCGCACGGGCCGTATCGCCGTGGAGTTTCAAGACCGGGGAGATCAGGGAAAATCGCGTCATCGCTTGAGTCTACACAAACCTAACTGGCCGCACAACGGCCGCGTGGAACCGACCAGACCCTGTTTTCAGGCCCGGCCGGCGCGCCGCGCGGCCGCGGCGGCCGCCTGCTTCGTTCCGTTACAGCGCGGCGCGCACCGCATCGCCCATCTCGGCCGTGCCGACCCGCGTGCCGCCCGGCGTCGCGATATCGCCCGTCCGGTAACCCTGCTCCAGCACCTTGCGCACGGCCTGCTCGACCCGGTCGGCCTGCTCGGCGCGGTTCAGCGAGTAGCGCAGCAGCATCGCGAGCGACAGGATCGTCGCGAGCGGATTCGCGATGCCCTTGCCCGCGATGTCCGGCGCCGAACCGTGCGAGGGCTCGTACAAGCCCTTGTTGTTCTTGTCGAGCGACGCCGACGGCAGCATGCCGATCGAGCCCGTCAGCATCGACGCCTCGTCGGACAGGATGTCGCCGAACATGTTGCCGGTGACGATCACGTCGAACTGCTTGGGCGCCTTCGCGAGCTGCATCGCCGCGTTGTCGACGTACATGTGCGACAGCTCGACGTCCGCGTACTCCTTCGCCACGTCGGTCATGACATCGCGCCAGAACTGCGAGGTCTCGAGCACGTTCGCCTTGTCGACCGACAGCAGCTTCTTCTGGCGCTTGCGCGCGGCCTGGAACGCGACGTGCGCGATGCGGCGCACTTCCGGCTCCGAATAACGCATCGTGTCGAAGCCCTCGCGCGCGCCCTCGAACGGGCCGTCCGGCGCCGCGCGCACGCCGCGCGGCTGGCCGAAGTAGATGTCGCCGTTCAGCTCGCGCACGATCAGGAGGTCGAGGCCCGCGACCAGTTCCGGCTTCAGCGGCGAGGCGTCGACGAGCTGCGGATAGCAGATCGCCGGGCGGAAGTTCGCGAACAGCTCGAGATGCTTGCGCAGCCCGAGGATCGCCTGCTCCGGGCGCAACGCGCGCTCGAGCGTGTCGTACTTCCAGTCGCCGACCGCGCCGAACAGGATCGCATCGGCTTCCTTCGCGAGCTTGAGCGTGGCCTCCGGCAGCGGATGGCCGCTCGCCGCATAACCCGCGCCGCCGACGGGCGCCTCTTCGAGCTCGAAGCGCTCGTCGAGCGCGTTCAGCACCTTCACCGCTTCCTTGACGATCTCGGGACCGATCCCGTCGCCGGGCAACACTGCAATCTTCATGCGAATTTCCTGGATGGATGAGGGATATCTGTGCGACGCCGCCGGCTCAGCCGATCAGGCGGTGGTTCAGCCACGGCTGCTTCGCGAGCCGCTCCGCCTCGAACTGGCGGATCCTGTCCGAATGGCGCAGCGTGAGGCCGATGTCGTCGAAGCCGTTCAGCAGGCAGTACTTGCGGAACGCGGTGACCTCGAACGCATACTCGCGGCCGTCCGGCGCGCGCACCACCTGCGCGTCGAGGTCGATCGTCAGCTGGTAGCCGCCGAACGCATAGGTGTCGTTGAACAGGTGATCGACCTGCTGCTCGCTCAGCGCGATCGGCAACAGGCCGTTCTTGAAGCAGTTGTTGAAGAAGATGTCCGCGAAGCTCGGCGCGATGATCGCGCGGAAGCCGTACTGCTGCAGCGCCCACGGCGCATGCTCGCGCGAGCTGCCGCAGCCGAAGTTCTTGCGCGCGAGCAGCACCGACGCGCCCTGGTAGCGCGGCTGGTTCAGCACGAAGTCGGGGTTCAGCGGGCGCGTCGAATTGTCCTGGCCGGGCTCGCCGTGGTCCAGGTAGCGCCACTCGTCGAACGCGTTCGGACCGAAGCCCGTGCGCTTGATCGACTTCAGGAACTGCTTCGGGATGATCGCGTCGGTGTCGACGTTCTCGCGATCGAGCGGCGCCACGACGCCGGTATGCACAGTGAATTTTTCCATGATCCGTCAACCTGGTTGGACGCCGGCCGCGCGGGCCGGCAAAGCCGAATGGGGGCGGCGGCGCGACGTCAGTCGGCCGCCTTCTTGATCGCGTGGCCCGCCGCGCTCAGGTCCTCGCCGACGCCGGCGACCGTGTTGCAGCCAGCCAGCGCGAACAGGAGACCCGCGAGCGCGGCGAGACCGAATCTGCTTGCCTTCATGCGCTCACCCCAGCCTGCGGACATCGACGAAGTGGCCCTCGATCGCGGCCGCGGCGGCCATCGCCGGGCTCACGAGGTGGGTGCGGCCGCCCGCGCCCTGACGCCCCTCGAAATTGCGGTTCGACGTCGACGCGCAGCGCTCGCCCGGCTCCAGCCGGTCGGCATTCATCGCGAGGCACATCGAGCAGCCCGGCTCGCGCCATTCGAAGCCCGCCTCGATGAACACCTTGTCGAGCCCCTCGCGCTCGGCCTGCGCCTTCACGAGGCCCGAGCCCGGCACCACCATCGCGAGGCGCACGTTCGGCGCGACCCGGCGGTTGAGCTTCTTCACGACGTACGCGGCCGCGCGGATATCCTCGATGCGCGCGTTGGTGCACGAACCGATGAAGATCTTGTCGACCTGGATCGACTCGATCGGCGTGTTCGGCTCGAGCGCCATGTAGCTGAGCGCGCGCTCGATCGCATCGCGCTTGACCGGATCCTTCTCGCGCTCCGGATCGGGCACGCGCCCGTCGATCGACGTGACCATCTCCGGCGACGTGCCCCAGGTGACCTGCGGGACGATCTCGGCCGCGTTCAGTTCGACCACGCGGTCGAAGTGCGCGCCGTCGTCCGAGCGGAAGGTGCGCCAGTAGCCCGTCGCCTGATCCCATTCCACGCCCTGCGGCGAGAACGGGCGGCCCTTCAGGTAGTCGATCGTGATGTCGTCGACGGCGACCATGCCGGCGCGCGCGCCCGCCTCGATCGCCATGTTGCAGACCGTCATCCGCCCTTCCATCGACAGCGCGCGGATCGTCGAGCCGCCGAATTCGATCGCATAGCCGGTGCCGCCCGCGGTGCCGATCCTGCCGATGATCGCGAGCACGATGTCCTTCGCGGTGCAGCCGCGCGGCAGCTGGCCCTCGACCTTCACCAGCATGTTCCTGCTCTTCTTCTGCAGCAGTGTCTGGGTGGCGAGCACGTGCTCGACCTCGGAGGTGCCGATCCCGTGCGCGAGCGCGCCGAACGCGCCGTGCGTCGACGTGTGCGAATCGCCGCAGACGATCGTCATGCCGGGCAGCGTCGCGCCCTGCTCCGGCCCGATGATGTGCACGATGCCCTGGCGCACGTCGTTCATCTTGAATTGGGTGATGCCGTAGCTGTCGCAGTTCTGGTCGAGCGTATCGACCTGCAGCTTCGAGATCGGATCGGCGATGCCGTGGCTGCGATCCGTGGTGGGCACGTTGTGGTCTGACACCGCGAGGTTCGCGCTGAGCCGCCATACCGGACGCTGCGCGAGCTTCAGCCCCTCGAACGCCTGCGGACTCGTGACTTCATGCAGCAGCTGGCGATCGATGTAGAGCAGGGTCGTGCCGTCTTCCTCGGTATGGACGACGTGCGAATTCCACAATTTGTCGTAGAGAGTCTGTGCCATGGGTATGCGGGGTAGTTGTGGCTGCAAGCCGTTCGGATGCGATCGATTATGCCACGCAGAACCCGTCGATTCACGCTCTCCGCAAGAAAAAACCGAATAAAAACAGTGAGTTGGCTGGTAGTTTCAATACCTGTATCAGCGTTACCCGGCAGTCCGGCCCTCGTATCGCGCCCAGCGGCGGGACGGATCGGGCACGCACGCGAGCCCGCCCCGCCGGCGCTCAGGTCCGCGTGGTCGACACGCCGCCATCCACGAACAGCGTGGCGCCCGTGACGAAGCTCGACAGATCCGACGCGAGATACAGCGCCGATTTCGCGATCTCCTCGGCATTCGCCATGCGCTTGAGCGCATGGATCTGCTCGATGCCCGCGCGCTGTTCGGCGGTGCTCGCGGCCGAGCCCCGGATCATCTCGGTGTCGGTGCCGCCCGGCATCAGCGCGTTCACGCGCAAGCCGCGCGGACTGAATTCGGCGGCCAGCGTCCGCACCAGGCCGACGAGCGCGGCCTTGCTGGCCGCGTAAGCCGCCATGCCCGGAAACCCCACCGAGTGACCGACGAACGACGAGGTGAAGATCAGCGACCCGCGCCAGCTCGCCAGCAGCGCCGGAATCTGGTGCTTCGCGGCGAAAAACGCGCCGGTCAGATTGGTCTCGATCGTCTCGCGCCAGTCGTCCGCCGCGAGTTCCGTCACGGCTCCCATGACGCCCATCGTCGCCGCGTTGTTGAAGCCGATATCCAGCCCGCCGAAGCGCTCCACCGCCAGTTCGACCGCCTGCTGCGCGCAACGCTCGTCCTTCACGTCGCCCGCCATCGCGACGGCCACCCCGCCTTCGCGGCCGATCTCGTCGACCAGCACGGCCAGCTGTTCGGCGCGGCGCGCGACCAGCACCAGCCCCGCCCCCTCCCGCGCGAACAGCTTCGCCGCCTCGCGGCCGATTCCCGCACTGGCGCCCGTGATGATCGCCGTCCTGCCCGCCAGCATCGATCCCATCCCGCCTCCTCGCAGAAGCCCCGCACACACGGCCGCCTCAGGCCGCCGTTCAATCCCGCCCGGCCTTGACGGACCCGTACAGCAGCACGATCGCCGCGGCCGCCACGAGCGCCCCCGCCGCGGGCGTCAAGGCCACGCCGTGGGCGCCGCTCTTGACCACCAGGCTGCCGATCAGCGCGCCGCCGCCGATCCCGGCGTTGAACGCGGAGACGTTCATCGCGGACGCGAGGTTCGGTGCATCCCCCGCCCGGGTCAGGATTCTCACGATCAGCGCGGGCACGAACGCATAGGAGGCCGCGCCCCACAGAAACACGTACGCGACCACCGCCCACTTCACCGTATAGACGAGATGCACCGAACCCATGAGGACCACGAGGCATATCAGGCTGACGAACGCCGTATGCAGCGGCCATTTGTCCGAATATTTGGCGCCCACCACGTTCCCCAGGCTCAGGCCCGCGCCGAAGACCAGCAGGATCCACGTCACGCTGGACGGCGAGAACCGCGAGATGTCCTCCAGGATCGGCGCGATGTAGGTGAAGCCCACGAAGGTGCTGCCGAAGCCGACGATCATCGCCGCATAGGAGATGATCATCTTGTAGTCCTTGAAAACCGCCATCTCCTTCGCGACCGAGGTCACGTGCAGGTTCACGTCATCGGGCAAGGTCTTCCACAGCGCCAGCATCGAGATCGCGCCCCACGCCGCGATCGCCCAGAACGGCGCATGCCAGTCCGAGAAGAAGTTGCCGAGGAACGTCCCCAGCGGCACCCCCACCACGTTGGCGAGCGTGATGCCGGACAGCATCACGCCCACCGCCTGCGCCCTGCGGCTTTCATCGACCAGATGCGCCGACACCACCACGCCGATCCCCATCGACACGCCATGCACCGCCGCCGCGATGCTGCGCGAGATCAGCAGCACCTCGTAGCTGTCGGACAGCGCGGAGACGACGTGCGCCACGACGAAGATCAGCAGCAGCAGCAACAGCAGGTTCTTCTTCGAGAAACGCAGCGTCAGCGCCGTCAAGGTGGGAGCGGAGATCGCGACCACCCAGGCATAGGCGCTGACCAGGAAGCCCGCGCTCGACAGGCTCACCGACAGATCCCGCGCGATGCTGGGCAGCAGCCCGGTCACGATGGTCTCGGTCGTGCCGACGCCGAACGAGGTCATCGCCATCGCGATGAGCGCGAGACTGGATGCGTCGCTTCGTTCTCTTTTGATCCCGGTTGAAATTTCCATGAGTGCGGCCCTCCGTTCATTGCACAAATATTCACGGCGCATCCGCGCCGCGGCCCTCGCGCCCGCTCACAACGCGATGCCCAGCGCCAGGCACAGCCGTTTCGTCGTGACGCCGTCGCGACGGCCGGCCGCCTCGGGCGACAGCACATCCGCGTCGGCGGAAAAGACCTCCGGGCCGACCATGTCGAGCGCGCCGCGCGCCTTCAGGATCGAGAGCACCTTCTTGAGCGGCAAATCGCCCTCGCCGACGAACTTCCGGTTATTGATGGTTTCGTCGAACAGATCGCCGCCCTTGAAGTGGGTCAAGCCGTCCGCCACCTGCACACCCCGCAGCAGCTGCGCGGGAATCTTTTCCAGGAGATCGAAATCCGGATTGCCCTTCAGGAAGTGCCAGGTATCGAGCAACAGGCTCGCATTGCCGCGATTCGCCGCCGCGACGATCGCGTACGCCTGCGCGATGTCGCGCAGGCCGAAGATCGGGGAAAACTCCAGCTGAACCAGGATGTCCATCGGCGCGACGCGATCGCACAGACGCGCGAACCCCTCGACCAGGATCGCCTCGTCCACCTCGCCCGCCTTGAAGCCCGGAAAGGCCAGGATCGTTTTCAGCTCGAACGCCTCGCAGATCTCCAGGCAGGTATCGAGCGCGACATCGAAGCGGCGCTTCAACTGCCCGGTCAGGAATTCCGGGAACCGCACGGGCGCCCAGTCGGTGACCGTGTCGAAGTGGCGGATCTCGATGCCGGCGTCCCCGGCCAGCGCTTTCATGTCGCGCACCGACAGCCCGGCAGCGCGCGCGTCGAAATAGGTATCGGCCGCGATCGCCATGCTGGTGAATCCGCCCGCCGAGGCCGCGGCGATATGTTCCCGAATCCCGCCGTTCCGGGTGGAGGCGGGCCAATAAATGAAATCGATATTCTTTCCCATGGAAAGCCTCGGTGAATTTGATGAACCACGACGAACGGCATCGGCACGGAAAAGACCCATTCCGCGTTATTCGCTTTCCAGCGTGCTTTTATCGCAACCCATGCGCGGCACGATTGGCATTCATCGCAGAAGCAATTCCGGCGCACCGGCCCTGCGACCGCCCGCTCAGGCGCGCGGCCCCGGAAGCCGCGCGCCCGCCCGCTGCGGGCCGGTCTGTTTCGCCATTGCCCGGCCGCTTGGCCGTTTCATCGTCGTGATTTCGTTTCTTGCGCCTCGTTTCACAACGTCCTCGTTTGCGTTGGCCATGACAGCGGCAATTCCTCGCTCAGTGCCGCGTTAGGTTACAAGTTTCGGGCGCATTGAAAAATCACATATGATTCCCTTGTCCTCGGAAAAATATTCCGCAACACATGGCTATCGATAATCTGAGTGGCATCACGGTCTTCGTGCAGGTCGCCGAGACGCGCAGTTATGTCCGCGCCGGACAGCATCTTGGGTTGTCGGCATCGGCGGTCGGCAAGAGCATCGCGCGCCTGGAAAAACGCCTCGGGGTCAGGCTGCTGCACCGCAGTACACGCAGCATGAATCTGACCGCGGAAGGCCTGCTCTATCTGAAACGCTGCCAGCACATCCTCGCGGAGGCGGAAGCGGCCGAATCCGAGCTGCTGCATGCGCTGCGCGCGCCGCGCGGCAAGTTCCGCCTCAGCCTGCCGCTCGTGGGCGACCTGATGTCGCCGGTGGTCGCCGCGTTCATGCAGCGCTACCCCGAAATCGAACTCGACATCGATTTCTCCGACCGGCTCGTCGACCTGATCGACGAGGGTTTCGACGCCGCCGTGCGTACCGGAACCCCGAACGATTCGCGTCTGATGTCGCGCCCGCTCGGCTCGTTCCGCCAGGTGCTCGTCGGCTCGCCCGACTACTTCGCGCGCAAAGGCGTGCCGCAGCACCCCGTCGAGCTGCGCGACCACGATTGCCTCCATCACCGCTTTCCGGCGACGGGCAAGCTCAGGAAATGGCCGTTGTATGTCGATTCGATCGACGAGAATCTGCAGTTGCCGGTGCGGATGATCTGCAACCATCTCGACACCCTGCTGCATGTCGCCCGGTCCGGACAAGGCATCGCCTGCCTGCCGGATTTCGTGGTCCGCGACGCCGTGGCCGCGCACGAGTTGCGGATCGTGCTCGCCGCGTATACGGAGAACCTCGGGACGTTCCGCGTGCTGTGGCCCTCCGGCAGGCATTCGTCGCCGAAGCTGCGCGCGTTCGTCGACTTCCTGCAGATGAACCTGTTCGCGCGGCAGAGCGATCCCGATCAGCGGACCGCGTGACGTCAGACCCGTTCCAGCCGATACCCGTAGTTGTAGATGGTCGAGACCACGAGGCCGTTCTTCGAGCGCAGCCCGAGGCTCGAACGCAGCTTGCTGATGTAGGTGGCGAGCGTCGCGTCGTACTTGCGGTCGACGCCGCCCCAGATGCGCTTGATCATCACGTCCTTCGACACGATCCGGCCGACGCTCTCGAACAGCATCATCGCGAGCTCGAACTCCCGCTGCGACAGCTCCACCGGCTTGCCGTCGACGAGCGCCGCATGCGCGGCGGGATCCAGCGCGAACCGGCCCACCTCGATGCGCTTGTCCGGGCGGACTTCGGGATAATACTTGCGGGCCTGCGCGGTGACCCGCGCGACCAGTTCGCGCTCGCGCAAAGGCTTGACGAGATAGTCGTCCGCGCCGTTGTCGAGGCCGAACACGATGTCCTCCTCGCCGTCGTGCTGCGTCATCATGATGATCGGCAAGGTCACGCCGAACGCCTCGCGCGCCCAGCGCAGCACCTCGATGCCCGACTTGCCGGGCACGTTCCAGTCGAGCAGCAGCACATCCACGCGCGCGTGCTTCACATGCTCGATGAAGCGCTCGCCGTCGTGGTGCACGACGGTCTCGTAGCCCGCCTTCTTCAGCCACCCCGACACGGTGCCCGCCTGGGTCACGATGTCTTCCAGAATTCCGACGATCATCCCTTCCTCCCTTGGATTCACTGCCCCGCGCCCGGCGGCGCGCCGCCCGCTCCGGTTCCGCCCGGGCCGCCGTTCGTCGACGGCAGATAGACGAAGACCCACTCGCTGTAGGCCGCCTTGTCGTCAAACGCCGCGTAGTCGTCCGGAAAACCACGCCGCTTGAGCGGGCGGCCGGCCGCCTGGCTGTACACGCCCATCACGCCGCCGTCCGGCGCGGCGACCACGCCCCACTCGACGCCGCCCAACGGATCGGCGTAGGCCCGCCGCAGGTGCCGCAGCGGACGCGGCCCGCGCCGATCGTCGACCAGCTCGTCGAGCGTGGTCGGGAAGCGGCTGCCCTGCGCGGCATTGTAATAGCTCGCAATCGCCTGCCGGATCTGGTCGCCCACGAACAGCAGCTGCGCCTCGCGGTCGCGCTGCTGGACCGTTTTCCAGACCCGCGCCGCCTCGGTGGCGGTCAGGCCGAGCGCCGCGACGAGCAGCAGCACGCCAAGATAGGCGATGCCGCGCTGCCGCGCCGGGCGCGGCTTACCAGGTTTCATAGGCGCTCCCGTCGAGCGCGCGCCCCTTCGCGCCACTGCGCACATCGTGCACGCCCGCCGCCTCGCCCGCCTGCAACACCCAGGTGGTGCGCTTGCCCGTCAGCGGATCGAGCGGCACGTCGCGCAGATAGCGGCCGTCGACCAGCGATTCGAGCGTGTCGGGATCGCCGCCGTGGTCCGCGCGATAGTCGTCGATCGCGCCGCGCAGCGTGTTCAGGTTGTGGCGCAGCACGGTTTCCTTCGCGCGGTCGCCCTGCTTCAGGTAGCCCGGCGCGACGAGCGCCGTCAGCGCCGCGATGATCGCCATCACGACCAGCAGTTCGATCAGCGTGAAGCCGCGCTGCCGGCCGCGCCTACCACGCGTTGTATGGCACGCCATTGAGCCCCTCCTTGCGGTTGCGGGAGCGTACGTCGAACACGTCCGCTCCGGATGAAAACGAGGTGGGATCGCTGTCGTAGCTGCGCGTCTCCCACATCTCCTCCGGCGGCTTGCCCTCGCACTCGCACAGCGGGTCCGCCGGAATCCGCCGCAGGAAATACAGGCGCGCGCCGTTCGCGCTCTGCTTGTCCTCGACGCCCTCCACCAGCGCGCGCAGGTCGGGCGGATAGCCGCTCGCGTCGATGCTGCGCTCGATCCGGCCCGCGTCCGAGGCGCGCTTGTAGGCGTCGAGCGCCGAGCGGATCACGATCAGCGAACGGCGCAGCTCGCCCTCGTTCGCACGGCGCTTGACCAGCTCCGTCAGCGGCAGCGCAACCGTCGCCAGCAGCGCCAGCAAGGTCAGCGCCGCCAGCAGTTCGATCAGCGTGAAGCCGCGCGTGCGGCGACGGGCGCCGGGCCTCATGCGAGGACGCCCAGGCGCGCGGCGAGCGCCGGCGCGTCAGCATAGGCGCGCGCGGCGCGCGGCGCGCCAGCGATCCCGCCGAAAGCCGGGGCGCGCGCGAGCGCGCGGGGCCCCCGCCACGCACGCACCGGCGTCGATGGCTCGGCAAGCGGCCCTGCCTCGATGCGCGCGAAGCCGCCCGCGTCGATCGAGGCAAACCTGCCAATCGTGTCAAGCCGCGCCGCCCGAACCACGGCCGCGCATGCGGTCAACGCCGGCGCACACCCCCCGGCCAACCTCGCCGCGCCAGTGGTGTCGTGCAGGGCAACGGCGCGACGTCGTGCCGATGCCGGGTTGCCTCGCGCAACCTGCGCGGGCTCCGGCTGCGCCGCGTCACGCGCATGGCGCAGCGCGCCGATGGCCTCCGGCAGCCCCCCCCTGCGCAGCCGCCGTTGCGCCGCATCGAGGCCGTCGCGCGCCGTCGCGTCCCGGCCTGCGGCACGCAGGTCCCGGGCCGGCGTCGCGCGGTCGCCCGCGCCGTCACGCGCCACGGCCCGCGCGGTCGCCCCGTCCAGGTCGCGCGGAACCGCCCGCATCGCGCCGGAGGTCCGCAGCACCGCCGCCGCGCGGGCGGCGACAGCCGCGCCGCCGGTGCGCAACACACGCGGCGCACGCGCGTTCGTGACGCGCAGCGGCAGATCCGCACGCATCCGCATCATGCCCGCGCCGCGCGTACTGCCAACCGGCTCGTCTGCGACCGCGCCCGCCCCCGCTTCGGCGGCCGTTCCCACCTCGGTGGTGGTTCCCGCCGCGCCGGCCTGACCGGCTCCACGCTCCGATGCCGCGTCGTCATTCGCCTCGTCATTCGCGCCGCCGTCCCGCGCGGCGGCCGCATCGGCCGGCACGATCGGCGCCGAGAGATCCGGCGCCGACGCCCGCCGCGGCGCGGCCTGCTCGAAGCTCGAATCGAGCGTCAGCGGCTCGGTGGTCACGCGCGTCTCGGTGCCCGACAGGAAGGTCGAGACCGCGGCCTCCGGCAGGTCGAGATTGCGCTCGATGTGCGGCGTGATCAGCAGCACGATCTCGGACTTCTCGTCGCTGGTCGCCTTCGAACCGAACAGCCGCCCCACCACCGGCAGGCCCGACAGGCCCGGCAGCCCCACCATGTCGGCGGTCTCGCTGCGCTTGACCAGGCCCGCGAGGATCTGGGTCTCGCCGTTCTTCGCGGTCATCAGCGTTTCCGCGTTGCGGGTGCCCAGTGAATAGGCGACGAGGCCCGTCTTGGTGGTTTCCTTCGACAGGATGTTGCTGACCTCCAGGTTCACCTTCACGCTCACTTCGTCGTTGAGGCTGATGCGCGGCTCCACCTTGAGGATCAGGCCGACGTCCTGGTAGCTGACCGACTCGCTGACCACGCCGTTCGCATTGGTCGTGGTGACGATCGGCACGCGCTCGCCGATCTTGATGTTCGCCTTCTCCAGGTTGCGTACCCGGATCTTCGGATTGGCGAGCGTCTTGGTGCGCCCCTTCTTCTGCAACATGTTGATCGCGGCCGACAGCGCGCCCGCGTCGCCCGAGACGCCGATCCGGTCGCGGTTGATCCGCAGCAGGTCGCCGAGCGTCATCGGCGACGAGCCGCCGCCGGCACCGAGCGCATCGAACTGGATCCGGCCCGGGTACTCGACGCCGAGGTCGAGCTTGTCGTTCACGTTCACCTCGAGCACCTGCACGTCGAGCGTGACCTCGGACTGCGGGATGTCGAGACCCATCACCACGCGTTCCGCGACCTGGATCGTCTCGGGCGTATCGCGCACCACGACCGCGTTGATCCGTTCGTCCACGTACACGTCCTTCGGCTTGATCATCTGGCGCAGCGCGGCCATCACCGATTTCGCATCCGCGTGCGACAGGAAGAACGTGCGCAGCGCGAACTCCTGGTAGGTGCGCGCCTTGTCGGCCTGCGCCGGATAGATCAGCAGCGTGTGCCGGTCGAGCACCTTCTTGTCCAGCTGGTTGGTGCGCAACAGCAGGTTGATCGCGTCCTGCGCCGTGGTGCGCTCCGCGAGCAGCGTGGCCGGCAGGTCGACCTGCACGTCGCGGTCGAACACGAAGTTGACGCCGGACACGCGCGAGATCACCTCGAAGATGCTCGACAGCGGCTGCTGGCGGAAATTGAGCGAGACCGGCTTGCGCAGCGCGTCCGACAACTGCGGACGCGCCGTGCGGCTCGCCTGCGATTCGCGCAGCAGCGCGTCGCGCAGGCGGCGCGCCTCGACATGGTTCGGCTGTTCGGCCAGGACACCGCGCGCAATCTCGAGCGCCTCCTGCGGGCGGCTGTCGCGCAGCCGCTCCGCGCGCGCCAGCTCGACGCGCATCTGCTGGCGCCGTTCGAGCCGCCGCAGGTCCTGCTCCACCTTCAGGTTGCCCGGGTCCTGCGCCAGCGCATTGCCGAGATGATCGATCGCGGCCGAATAATTGCCTTGCGCGGCCTCGTCCTCGGCCCGCCGCAACTCGGCGCGCACGTAGTCCGGCTTGCGCCGCTCCAGCGCAAGCTGCGCATCGATGTCCTCCGGCTCGGCCTGCTGCCGCGTGCGCAGCGCGGCCAGTTCGTCCGCGGGCGAGCCGGCCGCGTCCGGCGCAGGGTTGAACGGCGTACCCGCGCAACCGGTCAGCGCAACCACGGCGACCAGGACGAGCAAACTGACGGTTCGTTTCATGATGTCTTCCAGATGCGCCGAAGCGCTCGACGCGATTAAATGGGGTTCAGGGCGCGCGGCCCGGCATCGGCAGCGTATGCGTCGCGCCGTCTTCGGTCCGGATCAGCACGCCGGCCGGCCGCACCGCTTCGAAGCGGTAGCCCGGCGCGATCTCGTCGCCCGGCCGCAATGCGTCGCGCAGCGCGCAGCGCTGCTCGCACAGCAGGCGCAGGCCCGGCGCGCCGTCGAGCACGAAGATGCGCCGGCCGTTGTCGCGCCACTCGCCGCTCAGCCGGAACGGCAGCGGCGCGGCGGCCGGCGGCGCGGCATCCGCCGCGCCGAACGAATCGGGATCGACTTGCGCCGGCAGTTCGGGCGCAAGCGTCGGCTCGGCGATCGGCGGCGCATCGGCGCCCAGTCCGGCCCAGTTCTGCGCCGGAAACACCTCGATCACCACGCGCGACGGCGCGTCCGGCGGCTCGGCCTGGCCCGTCGCCGCCCCGAGCAGCAAGGGCGCGGCCAGCGCAGCCGCACGCCAGGCCCTGATGGCGGCGCTCATGCGTCCGGCCCCAGCAGGCTGATGCGCAACGTGATGTCGAGCAGCGGGCTGTCGATCTTCTCGCGCTCGAACGTGACGCTCTCGATCCGCGCCATCGGCTGATCGGCGATCGCGCGCAGCGCCTCGCGCGCGGCCAGGTAGGTGCCCGACGCCGCGATGCCGATCGTCAGCCGTCGCAACTGGCCCTTGACCTCGGCCTCGCGGCGGTAGGTCGCGTGCTTGCGCTCGACGCCATGCTTCATCAGGATCTCGAACACCGAATAGGCCTGCTCGCTGCTGCGCAACTGCTGCACGTCGCGCAGCGTCATGCCGCCCGCGCCGCGCGCGACGTCCGGCCTCGGCAACGCCGCGAGCGTGCGCCGGTGCTCGGCGCGCGCGGCTTCGAGCCGCTCCGTCTCCGGGCCCAGATGGGCCGTATACAGCAGCGGCGACACCGCCAGCACGGCGCCCGCGAGCATCCCGAGCGGCCCGAGCCGGCGGCCCGCCGCAAAGACGGCCCAGTGCAGGCGCGCGCGCAGCGCGCCCGTATCGATCGCACTCAGACGTTTCATGGCGACTCCACGCTCAAGCTGAAGAGATAGATGGCACGACCGTCGATCACCTTGGTCCGGTGCTGCAACAGACCGGTGCGGCGCTCCGCATGCCGATCGTTCAGACGCGACACGAACAGATAGATATGCGACAGGTCGGACGCCGCGCCTTCGATGCGCGCTTCCGTGCCGGCCTTGTCGACGACGATCGACGTCAGCGCGATCTGCGGGGTCCAGGCCTGTTCGATCCAGTCGACCACCGGCATTCCGGACCCCGTTATCGGCATGCGCTGCTCGCGGATCACGCGCTCGATGCGTTTCTGCTCGGGCGTCAGCTGCTTCTGACGACGCTGCTCGCGCTCCGCCGCGCGCTGCCGCTGCTCGATGCGCTGTTCGATCCGCTCGACCTCGTCGCGCAACCCGCCGAGCTCCGCGAACGCTTGCGCGACCAGCAACGCCGCGCAGGCCGCCGCGCCCAGAGCCGCGGCGCCCCACGGCGTCAGCCGACGGCGCGGCGTCGCGAAATCGATCGTTTCGGCGCGTCTCATGCCGGCACCTCGTCGGCGACGTCGCCGAGCAGCACGGCGTCCCCGCAATCGGGCGCCACGCGGGCGGCATCGTGCGCGTACAGATAGATCGGCCCCGTCACATCCGCCTCGCTCACGAGCGCCGCCGCATCGAGCAGGTCGCTCACGCGCTGGCCCCGCAGGCTCGGCAGGGTGACGAGATCGGCCCACTCGCCGCCCCGCCGGAACAGGCAGGTCAGCGCGCCCGGCTGCAACAGCGCGATCCGGCAGTCGGCGTCGACCCGCCGCGCCGCGTATTCGCGCAGCACGAACGACAACAGGTCGCGACAGCGCGTCAAGGTCCAGCCCGCCGCGCGGCTCGCCTCGGCCAGCGCGCCCAAAAGATCCTCGCGCACCGCGATCGCGAGCCGCGCACGGCCAAAGCCGACGTGCGCGACGCGCACGCTGAGCGGCACGCCCGGCGCATGAGGTTCGAGCAGCGCCCGCCCATAGGCGTCCCACCCGGTCGACGAGCACAGACCATCCTGCCACGGCAGCACGACGCCCTGCGCCCACGGATGGGCAAGCAGCACCTGCACGCGGTTGCGCAGCGCAGGACGCGCCTTCGGCAGGTCCGCCAATGCCCGCGCGAGCAGTTCGGCCGGTTCGCCGCCATGCTCGGCCGCGAAGCACGGCGCGCCGCCGCAGCGCGCATCCGCGTCCGGGCCGGCCCACACGCGCAGCTGGTCGGCGTCCACCATCACGTAGACGTCATTGAAGAGCGATCGCACGCTGCACCTCCTGGAACGTGGTCAGGCGCTGGCGGATCGCGGCGAGGCCCGCCGCCCGCATCGACTGGTATTCGAGGCTGTCGGCCAGCGCACGCGCACGCTTCTCGAGCGAACGTTCGAGCAGGGCCGCCTTCATGCACGCATCCATCGGCAGGATCTCGGCCAGTCCGATCCGGCCTTGATAGCCGGTGCCGCGACAGGTCTCGCAACCCGCTCCCGGCCGCACCAGATGCTGGAGGTCGTCGAGCGACGCGCCGGCGAGCGACGCGCCCTCGCCCTCGCCCGCGGGCGCGCCGCAGTCCGGGCAGATCCGTCGCACGAGCCGCTGCGACACCACGCCGTTGAGCGCCTCGAGAAACGTCGAAGGCTCGACGCCCATGTAGATGAAGCGATCGATCACGCTGAAGCCGTCGTTCGCGTGCACCGTCGACAGCACGCGGTGGCCGGTCAGCGCCGATTGCACCGCGATCGACGCGGTCTCCTCGTCGCGGATCTCGCCGACCATCACCGTATCCGGATCGTGCCGCAGGATCGCGCGCAATCCGCGCGCGAAGGTCAGCCCCTTGCGCTCGTTGACCGGGATCTGCAGCACGCCCTGCAACTCGTATTCGACCGGGTCCTCGATCGTGATGATCTTGTCGTCGCCGGTATTCACTTCCGACAGCACCGCATAGAGCGTGGTCGACTTGCCGCTGCCGGTCGGACCGGTCACGAGCATCAGTCCGTACGGCAGATGCGCGAGCGCGCGGATCCGCTGCGCCGTGCGCGCATCGAAGCCGAGTATGTCCAGACTCACCTGGTCGCCGCGCTGCGACTTGTCCAGCACCCGCAGCACCGCGTTCTCGCCGTAGGTGCCGGGGATCACCGACACGCGGAAATCGATCTCGCGGCCCTGCAGCACCACCTTGAAACGACCGTCCTGCGGCACGCGCTTCTCGGCGATGTCGAGCGTCGCGAGCACCTTGAGGCGCGCGAGCGTCTGCGTCGCCACCTCCACCCCGGGAATCCGGCGAATCGGCTGCAGCACGCCGTCGATCCGGTAGCGGATCGACAGCCCGTCGGGGACGGCCTCCAGGTGGATATCGCTCGCTCGGCTTTGCAGCGCGTCGTACAGCGTCATGTTGACGAGCCGGATCACCGGGCTCTCGTCCTTCGCGATACTCGTCAGCGTGATCGACTCGATCGCCTGCGCGAGCGAGTCGCCGTGACCGTCGACCGTCACGTCACCGTCCATCAGGCGCTCCCCGGCTTCGGCTTCGCCGAGCAGCCGCTCGACCTCGCCCGGCAGGCTCATCGCGAGCCTCACCGCGCGGCGCGCGAAGCGTGCGAACAGCGCATCGCGCACCCGGCGCGCGAACGGGTCCGAGAGGACCAGGCACGGTTCGCCCTCGAGTTCGACGGGCAACACGCGCAGGGTCAGCGCATCGTGCAGCGGCAGCAGGTCGAAGCGCGTCGGCGCGCTGCGCAAGGCGTCGGACGCGACCGCGGCAAGCCCGAGCGACGCGGCCGCGTCGGCCAGGCCCGCCGGCTCGGCCGCGAGTTGCCGGCCGAGGTAGTCGGCCAGCGCGAGCCCGGCGTCCGCCGCCCCGCCGCGCCAGTTTTCCACGATAGAGTTCGCTTTCATGTGCAGTGTTTCCTGTTCTGTTTCGTATGGCGCGCGGCCCGCGCGCATCCCGCCGGGTCAGCCGATGCTGCCCGCCAGTTCGAAGATCGGCATGTAAAGCAGCACGACCACCGCGCCGACCGTCGCGCCGACCGCCAGCATCAGCACGGGTTCGAGCACCTTGCTGAGCATCTCGATCGCGCGATCGAGCGCGCCGTCGTGAAATTGCGCGATGTGCTCGCACATCCCGCCGAGATCACCGCTCTGCTCGCCGACCCGCAACAACCGTTCGGCGACCGAAGTGGTGAGACCTTGCCCCGCCAGCACGGCCGATACGGGCCGGCCGGCGCGCAGCGCCGCGAGCGCGGCGGCCAGCCGCGCATGGAAGTGCGCGGGCAGGATCTTCCCCGCCAGCTCCAGCGCGGCGAGCACCGGCGTACCGCCACCGATCAGCAGGCCGACGGTCCGATAGAAACGGGTCAGCGCGAACAGCGCCGCGATGTCGCGCAGCTTCGGCAGACGCCACAGCAGCTTCAGGCCGATGCGGCCCGCGAGCCCGCCGCGCACCGCCGCGACGGCCGCCGCCGCGAGCGCGACGAGCGCCGCGCCGATCACGGCGCCCCGCGCCTCGAGCAGACGCGACCACCACAACATCGCCTGCGCGGTCGCGGGCAGCGTGTTCATCGTCTCGAACACCGCCGAGAAGCGCGGGATCACGAAGAACGCCATGAACATCAGGATGCCGACCCCGACGCCGATCACGAGCGCCGGATAGACGAGCGCGCCCGTCACCCGCTTGCGGATCTGCGCGATGCGCGTTTCGTACTGCTGGTAACGCTTGAGCACCACGGGCAGCTGGCCGCTGCCTTCGGACGATTCGACCGTCGCGACCAGCAGCGCGGGAAACGCGTCCGGCTGCTTCGCGAGCGCCTTCGAGAACGGCTGGCCCTCGACCATCACGGCGAGGATCCGGTCGATCACGGATTTCGCGCCCTTGCCGCCGCCCGTCTTGTCGCGCAGGGCTTCGAGCGCCTCGATCAACACCAGCCCCGCATCGAGCAAGGTCGACAGCTCTTGCAGGAACAGCGCAAGTTCGAACGCCGGCCGCCGACCGCGCGCGCCGGTGCGGCCGCGCCGCCGGACCTGCAGGACGATGCCGGCCGCGCCCACGCCGGCCGCGCCAACCTGCGCACGCGCATCGGCCTCGTCCGTGGCCTGCACGGTGCGCTCGACGACCTTGCCGCCGTCGAGCAGGCGAACCTGGAACGCGTGCATGCTCACCTCCGCCATTCGGCCAGCAGCGCGAGACTGCCGGCCCGATCGAGGGTCAGCTCGCGGTAGACCTCCCACACCCGGGTCGCATAGGCCTTGCGCGCGGGGGCGCGTTTCGCCGCGGAACCGGCGTTGTACGCCCCCACCGCATTCCAGGTGTAGCCGTGGCGCTCGACGAAGCCCGCGAGAATCGCCGCGCCGGTGTCGATCGAGGTACAGGGCTCGTCGACCAGGCGCTGGCGCGTCACGCCGACTTTCACGAGGCGCGGCAGATGCGTGCTGTTGATCTGCATCAGGCCGATGTCGTAGGTGCCGTTGCGGTTGCGGTTGAAGGCGCGCGGATTCATCGCTGATTCAACCTGCGCGATCGCCACCAGCAGCAGCGGATCGAGACCGTGGCGATCGCCCGCGCGGGACCAGCAGTCCTGCGCCAGCGCGCTCGGCGCGCAGCCTGCGAGCAGCGCCGCCGCGACCAGCCGGCGGCATGCGGCGCGCAGGCCGCTCTTACATGCCGTGAACGAGGTCCGCATCGACGCCGCTCCCGCCCGTGCGACCGTCGCGACCGAGCGAGGCCACTTCCGCCTCGCCGTCGCGGCCCGGTACGTTCCATTGATAGGCGCGGCCCCATGCGTCCTTCGGCACCGCCTTCGCCAGATACGGCCCGCTCCAGCCATCCGCGCCCTGCGGCTGCGCGACCAGCGCATCGAGCCCCTCGTCGGCGCTCGGATAGCGGCCGGTGTCGAGCCGGAACTGGGTCAGCGCATCGCCGAGCGTCTTCATCTGCGCCTCGGTCGAGCGCACCTTGGCCTTGTCGACCTGGGAGAACAGCTTCGGGCCGACGTAGCCGGCCAGCAGCGCGATGATCAGAAGTACGACAAGCAATTCCAAAAGAGTAAAGCCGCGTTGCACGCCGCGACGTACGGCACGATTCAATTTCACGGTAGATGTCCTGGGTGATGACGCGAGCGAGGTCGCGTGGAATCCGGCGTTCGAATCGCGGCGCGTGCCGCTGTCGTTGCATGCGTCACGCCGGACAAGTGAACGAGGGTTGACGAGAAAAGGCTATTTTCCGGGGGCGCCGCGTTCGCCTCAAACTTGCTCAAAGAAGTCTCAACGCGGCGCCGCCGGAAGGGGACGGGCCACGCACCCGCAGGGATGCGCGGCCCGTCGGACAGGCCGGATCAGCGGTTGCGGCTTACTTCGCGCACGCGCCCAGATCCTTCCACACCTTGCCGGTGTAATCGGCGCCCGTGGTCGCCGGCAAGCCCGGGATCTCGCCCTGGGTCCACCAGCGTGCCTCGTAGGTGCGACCTTGGTGCTGGACCTTCGCGCCGCCCGTGTAGGCCGCGGCCTGCGCCCACGCCGACGCGCACTGCGCGCCTTCGCCGCCGCCCGAATCGCCGACCAGCTTGAACGTGCTGGATTCCTGCACCAGCTTGCCGCCCTGGATCTGCGAGGTCGCCACGACCGTGTGCGGGCCGGCCTTCGCGTTCGCGATGTCGACCGACAGATCGCCTTGCGACTTCATCTTGGCGCTCGTCGAGCCAACCATTTTCTGGCTGCCGTCGAACACCTTGAGGCCGACGTCGGTTTCCTTCGCGTGGTTGAACTTGAGGAAGAACTTCGCGGTCGCCTTGCCGTTCTCGATCTTGAATTCGTTGTTGTTGGAGATGCTGAAGCCCTCGTCGATGCCGCCTTCCGGCTTCTTCTCGACCGTGGTCTCGGTGCGCGTGACGCCGCTGCCGTCCTTCGCGTACACGTCGTTCATGCCCGGCACCGGCTCGATCGCGCCGCCGTTCTTCACGCCCGCCATCAGCTTCGCCGACTGGGTGCGATTGATTTCCTTCGCGAGCAGCATCGGCCACATGTTCTTCTCACCGTTCTGCGCCGACGAGATCGTCATCGAGGTCTTCATGCCGGCGATCTCGCCGCTGGCTCCGAACACGCGGTTATGCACCTTGTCGCCGACCCCGAGGTCGTGCTGCGACGGCATGATGTCGCCGACGTCCTTCCAGCCCGGCTTGCCCGGATCGGTCCCGCCGCCGTCCTTCGTGATGTTGACGTCGGCGACGTTGTAGAACATCCCCGCCGTATCGCCGACGTGCCACGTCGACAGGATCACGTGATGGCCGGTGCGATCGGACGGGATCGTGCAGCCGTGCGGCCCGATCTCGTTGGCCTTCTTCATCCCGCCGTCGATCGTGCAGAACGGCGTCAGGTCGAACTGTTCACGCGTCAACAGTGCGTTCGGATTCCAACCCTGCTTCGTGATGTAGTACTTGAATTCCTTGGTGACGTGCGGCGCAGTGAACGTCCACTTGAAATCGTGCCGGCCCGGCTTCAGGTCGAGGATCTTCCAGCGCACGGCGTTCTGCTCGTTCAGCTCGCTGAACTGCACCACGCCGCCGCTCGGGATCTGGCCGTCAGGCGCGCCCGCTTGCGGGAAGCCCTGCTTGCCTTCGACGCTCTGCGGTTCGTAGGTGACGGAACCGCAGTTGGCGTTCTGCGGCGAGCCTGCCTTCGAGCTGCACAGCAGGTTGCGCGACGGCGGATCGGACAGGTAGCCGTGCGCGAACGCATGTTGCGCGAAGAACATCGTTGCGCATGCGACGAACGGCGAAAGTTTGAATAGCGTACGACTCGCTGAATGCTTGCTCATGAGATGGATTTAAGGAATCGGTTGATCGGAAATGGGTTCGGGCGTGACTCAATGCCGGCGGCAAGCCCCGGCGCCCATGCATCGCGCATTCCTGCATTGCCCGGATGCGGATCGCAGTGTGCGGGCCATCCCGCTTCCGCCCAACCATCCTGAATGATTTATCAACGTCCGGCGCCGCGATTGAGCAAGCGTTGAGATTCTTTGCCGGCGCATGCGCATTGAAAAAGAATGCGCGGGTCGATCCAGACACGCCTTTCATCACTCAAGGATGACCCGCAAATTGAAGATACTTAACATGCAACCTCGCTCGCCGTCGCACTACCCGCCTACGAACGAGCGCGCGCAGACGCTGATCTGCGCGACCATCGCGGCGGCCAGCGCGCTGTGTTTCGCGAACGCCGCGCTCGCCGCGCCCGGCGCGCCGAGCCTCAAGGCCTATGAAATCACCTCGCAGCCGCACGGCTTCGTGGAGATCGACCTGCAGAAGGCCGGCAGCGCCCCGTACAAGGACGTCGTCAAGCTCAACAAGAACGTCAACGTCCCACTGCCCTTCGACATCTGGAGCAACGGCACCGCCGTGAAGGCGCTCGCGGTGGTCGACGGCGTCGTCGATGCCGACTCCGAGATCAAGCTCACCCCGGGCGGCACGCAAAGCGGCAAGGTGGTCACCCGAGTCAAGACCCCGGGCGTGAAGAAGATGCAGGTCCGCGTGGTCGATGCGAACGGCGCCTCGACCGACAGCGCGCCGCTCGACGTGATCGTGTTCGACACCATCCCGGAACTCGCCGATCCGCTGCCGAACAACGCGAGCAAGAACCACAAGCCGTTCGCGAACCGCTCCGACTCGGTGGTCGGCACCTATTTCGCGACCTGGTCCGTGTACGACCGCAAGTTCAACGTCGACAACGTGCCGGTCGAGAACCTCACGCACATCCTGTACGGCTTCGTGCCGATCTGCGGCGGCGCCGACATCAACGCCTCGCTCGCGCGCGACGTGCCGAATTCGTTCCGCGCGCTGCAGCAGACCTGCGCGGGGCTGCCCGACTTCAGCGTCGCGATCCACGACACCTGGGGCGAGATCGGCATGACGCTGCCGGGCCAGACCGCCAAGTCGCAGCTCAAGGGCGTGCTCGGCCAGATGATGGCCGCGAAGAAGCGCAACCCGAACCTGAAGATCCTGCCGTCGATCGGCGGCTGGACGCTGTCCGATCCGTTCTTCCACCTGCACGACGCGGGCAAGCGCAAGGTGTTCGTCGATTCCGCCGAGCAGTTGCTGCGCACCTGGAAGTTCTTCGACGGCATCGACATCGATTGGGAATTCCCCGGCGGCAAGGGCGCGAACGGCGCGCTCGGCAATCCGCAGACGGACGGCGCGCTGTACGTGACGCTGATGAAGGAACTGCGGCAGATGCTCGACCGCGTGTCGAAGGACACCGGCAAGACCTACGAGCTGACCTCGGCGATCGGCGCGGGCAAGGACAAGATCGACGTGGTGAACTACAAGAACGCCACGCAGTACATGGACTACATCTTCGACATGACGTACGACTACTACGGTGCGTTCAGCATGACGGAGCTGGGACACCAGACCGCGCTCTACGCGCCGGCCTGGAAGCCCGACACCGCGTATACGACGGACAACTCGATCAAGGCCCTGCTGGACCAGGGCGTCGATCCGAAGAAGCTCGTGGTCGGCGCGGCGGCCTACGGCCGCGGCTGGACCGGCGTGTCCGGCTATACCGACGGCAACCCGTTCACCGGCAAGGCGACGGGGCCGATCGGCGGCGGCTGGGAGCCAGGCATCCTCGACTACAAGGCCATGGTCGCGAAGATGATCGGCCCGAACGAAACGGGCATCAACGGCTTCGAGTTCCACTACGACCAGCAGGCCGAGGCGCCGTATGTGTTCAACAAGAGCACGGGCGAACTCGTCACGTACGACAATGCGCGCTCGGTGCACGCGAAGGGCGACTATGTGCGCAAGCATCGGCTGGGCGGCATGTTCTCGTGGGAGATCGACGCGGACAACGGCGACATCCTCAACGCGATGCACGAGGGCCTCGGCCACGACGGCGGCAGCGGCGGCGGTACGCCGAACCGCCCGCCGCTCGCGGACGCGGGCACGGGTGCGACGGTGACGGGCGCGCAGACGGTGGCGCTCGACGCATCGAAGTCGCGCGACCCCGATGGCGACCAGCTGACCTACAAGTGGGAACAGATCCATGGCGCGGCGCTGACGATCGCGGACCCGGCCAGCGCGAAGACCACGGTCAAGGTGCCCGCGGTCGAACAGGACACGCGCTTCGCGTTCCGCGTGACGGTCAAGGATCCGGCCGGGCTCTCGTCGAGCGCCGACGTGACCATCGTCGCGAAGGCGGAACCCGTGACCGGGCCGGGCGAGAACCGCCCGCCTGTCGCCGACCTGAGCGGCCCGACGACGGCCGGGGCGAACCAGCCGGTCACGCTGTCGGCCGCGAAGTCGAGCGATCCGGACGGCGACAAGCTGAGCTTCAAGTGGACCGTGCCCAACGGCATCGGCGCACAGCCGAACGGCGCGACGCTGAACTTCACGGCGCCGGCGCTGAAGGCCGACCAGACCTTCGAGTTCGCGGTGACGGTCAGCGACGGCAAGCTCGCGTCGACGGCCAGGCACGCGGTGCGCGTGAAGGCGCAGGACAACGGCGGCGGTGCAGGCGGCCAGCATCCGCAATACCAGTCCGGCACGCCGTATCGGGCGGGCGACATCGTGTCGAACCTCGGCAAGCTGTACCAGTGCAAGCCGTTCCCGTACAGCGGCTGGTGCTCGGGTGCGCCGAGCGCCTATGAACCTGGCAAGGGTTTCGCGTGGAACGATGCGTGGACGCTGGTGGGCGAAGGCGGCGGCAACGGCGGCGGCAGCGGCGGTGGCAACGGCGGTGGCAACGGCGGCGGCAGCGGCGGCGGCAACGGCGGCGGCGGCAACCACCCCGCATACCAGGAAGGCGCCAGCTACAACGCCGGCGACATCGTGTCGAACGACGGCAAGCTCTACCGCTGCAAGCCCGCGCCGTTCAGCGGCTGGTGCTCGATGGCCAAGTGGGCATACGAACCCGGCAAGGGCAGCGCCTGGAATCAGGCATGGGAGGTCTACAACGGCAAATGACGATGCCATCCGTGCATACGGATGATCCAGCGTGAAAGACGGGAGCCGGCCCAGCCGGCTCCCGCACGCCCGGGGCAATCCATGCAAGCGTTCTCACCCGGCAGGGTCGCGAGCGCTTGCGCGGCCTGCCGTCCGCCTGGCACGCCCGAACCGTCGCGCTCACGCCTTCCGCACGAATTCCGTCTTGAGACTCATCGCGCCGAACCCGTCTATCTTGCAATCGATGTCATGATCGCTGTCGACGAGGCGGATGTTCTTGACCTTGGTGCCCATCTTCACGACGCCGGAGCCGCCTTTCAGCTTCAGGTCCTTGATGACCGTCACGGTGTCGCCGTCGTTGAGCAGGTTGCCGGCGGCATCGCGATAGACGCGGCCGGCCGCTTCGGCCGGCGCGGCATCCTGCGCCGACCATTCGTGCGCGCAGGACGGGCAGACCAGCAGCGCGCCATCCTCATACGTGTAGTCGGCCTGGCAGTTCGGGCAAGGGGGCAATGTGCTCATCGGCGATCCTTCGGGTGAAATCCAATAAAGCGCGCCAGTATAGCCGCCCGCGCATCCGGCCCGGGTCCCGCCCGACCGGCTGCGCGGATCGGCCGCACGCGCCGCGTCCCCCCGGCTCACTCATTCCTCGAGCCGTGCAGCTTCGGTGCGCGCGAGCCGCACCGTGAAGCGGCTGCCTTCGCCCAGCACCGATTCCACCTCCACCCGCCCGCCATGACGCGTGATCACGGTCTGCACGAACGGCAGGCCGAGCCCGACGCCCTGGCTCGCATCGGCGCGCGCGCCGTCGACCTGGAAGAATGGTTCGAACAGGCGCGGAAGCGCTGCCGCTGGAATCCCGAATCCGTGATCCTCGATGCCGAGCGCAACCTCGTCGCCCTGCCGGCGGATCCGGACGTCGATCTCGGTGCCTTCGCTCGAATACTTGATCGCGTTGTCGAGCAGGTTCACGAGCGCACGCAGCAGCATGTCGCGATGGCCGAGCACGAACAGTTCCTCGCCCTCGTCGTGCGGCCCTCCGACCTCGATCCGCTTCGCGGTCGCGCTGTGCCAGACCTGATCCACGGCCTCCGCCGCGAGATCGTTCAGCGACACGGGCAGATAGCTGCGCGCATCGAGATGCTCGGCGCGCGCGAGCTGCGTGAAGTCCTGCGCGACGCGCAGGCTGTAGTCGACGAGCCGGTGCAGATCGCCGAGGAAATCCGCATCCGCGCTCGCACCCGCGCCGCGCGCACTGCGCTCCTCGAGCAAGGCCAGCATCGTCGCGAGCGGGTTGCGCAGATCGTGTGCCATGCTCCGCAGGGTCAGGCGGTCGCTCTCCGCCGCGGCGCGAATGTCGTGCACGTCGACGAAGCAGATCATGCTGCCCGCATCGCCGTGATCGCCGCCGTCGCCGAACGGCGTCACCATCATCATGTGAATGCGGCCGTCGATCTCCAGCTCGACCGTCCGGATCGCGCGCGCCGCCTTTGCCGCACGGATCTCGTCGCGCGCGAGCGCGAGCATCGCGCGGTCACCGTCGGCGCCGGCGAGGCGGGAGAGGCGGGCGAGCATTTCCTGCCCCTGTTCGTTGCTGAGCACGAGCTGCGCCCCTTGCTCGACGAACACCGGATAAGGCAGCGCGCGGATGAGGTCGACATACGCGGTGCGCGACGCGCGGATCTGCTGCATCAGCTCGGTGATCCCGTCAATCGGCGCCGGGCTCGCGGCCTCCGACGTCGCGGCCGGCGCCAGGTTCGCGAGATGCCGGCCGCCGCCCGCGCGCAGCGCATCGAACTCCCGCCGCAGGAAGCTGTGCGTCGCGCTCGCGCGACGCCAGCCGTAGATCGCGTAGATCACGCCGCACATCACCACGGTCGGGCCGGCCGGCATCCAGTAGCCGCACCCCAGCGGCACCGCCATCGCGCTCGCGACGAACAACGCGACCCATCCGAGCGCGAGCCCGTAGAGCCGGGCCCCCGACGCGCGCGTGCAGATCACGATCATGCCGAGCGCGACCGCGAGGCCGATCAGCACCTGCAACGCGTACGGCACGCGCCGGATCAGATGGCCGCCCAGCAGCGCGTCGGTGGCAAGCGCATCGACCTGCACCCGGCTCAGGGGCCGCCCCGCCGCAGACAGCACGTAAGGACCGCCGGACAGATCCGTCGCGGTGTCGCCGACGAACACGACGCGCCCAGCGAACGCGGAAGCCGGCACGCGTCCGTCCAGCACGTCGACATAGGAGTACTGCTGAAGATCGAACTGGCGCGGCAACGACAGCGCGAGCGCATCGTGCACGATGTGCCCCATCGTCGTCACGTGGTCCTGCGCGTAGTGGCGCACGTCGCCGAGCGGCAACGGCAGGCCGGCGACGCGCAGCATCTGCAGCGCGACGTGCGGCTCCTCGGTGCCCGACGCGTCGACCTTCAGGAACGGCACGATGCCCTGCACCGCGTGATCGGCGCCGAGCATGAGGTTGCGCTGCCCGATCGCCGCCGCCGCCCGCGCGAGCGGCGCCGCCGGCGGCAGCACGACGTCGGTGCGGCCCGCCACGGCGTTGGACTGCTCGGTCAGCACGACCCGCCCGTGCCGCGCGATCGCGCGCGCCAGCACCGCGTCCTGCGGATTCGGGCTGACCAGCGTGAAATCGAGTGCAACGCTCGCCGCGCCGTCGAGCCGTTCGAGCAGGCGGGCATGCGTCGCCCGCGCGTAGCTGGCGCTCGCCCCGAGCGCCGCGATCGTGCGCGCATCGACGACCACCACCGCGACCTTGCCGCGGTGCGCAGCGTTGTCGTGGCGCGAAACCAGATCCCAGTGCACGCGATCGAGCGGCGCGAACAGCGTCTCGACCGACGGCGTATAGCCGAGCGCGGTCAACGCAAGCAGGACCAGCGCGAGCAGCCAGCCGGATGGACGGCCCCCGGACACCCGGCGCGCGATGCGATCGAACCATCTGGGCAGCATGTACGGGGTTCCTCTTCTGATTGTTATGGCCCATTCCATTGGCCCGCCTCGAAGGGCCGGGCCAATGGAATGGGACGGGAGCGGCACGGCCGGGCCCTGCACCGCATGATATAGCGCCGGGGCCCCGCCTGGAAAATCCCGACGCCGCGCCTGCGACGCGCACCCCGCCGGTGCGGCGGGTCGGGTGCCTGGCCGCACGTTCGAGTCCGAACAAGCGCAGCGCCGGGCAAGCCCGAATCTTGCCGGACAACGCAGTCCGATTGCATATTGGCGCGATTTTTAGGATTTAATCGATTTAATAAAATTCGATTTAGTACTTATATTAAAACCATCTCCCGCCCCGCTTTTCCCGCGCCCCGGCGGCGCATCAGGCCGGCTCGGCGCCCATCTGCTCGCGGCCGAGCGCGCTCAGGTCGACAGCCATGCCGCGCCCCGCGAAATCAGTCTCGAAATGATCGGCGGGGAAATCCGGCGGGCTCTCGCCGCGCGCGAAGCTCGCCCACTGGCGGCGCACATAGGCGCTGTTCTTCGCGCAGGCGGGCGCGGCCGCGATGTACATCACGTTGCTGTAACCACTGCCGCGATGCTGGTCCTCCACCGCATGAACCACGTCGCAATGCCAGAACACCGCGTCCCCCGGCTGCATCGCCGGGATCGGCACGAGCGCGTCGAGCAGCAGCGCATGCCATTCGGGCAGGATCGACAGCGCGCGCGCCGGGCGGGCGCCGCACAGGTCGTCGTCGGCCACGTCGTCCTGCAGGGCGCGCAGCAGCACGTAGGCCATCGCATTGGCCACTGGGATCAGCTGCAGCGTGCCATCGCCCGGGCCTTGCGCCGTCAGCGCGGTCCAGCCCTGGAAGGTGCGGAACATCGAGCACACGGCGGGCGACGGAATCTCCTCGGCCTCGGGCCGGAATGCGGGATCGTACGGATCGTAGCCGCGCCAATCGCCCGCCAGCACATGCCGGTAGACCTGCCGGAAGTTCGGGCCGAGCCAGCGCTCGACCGAGCCGCCGTCGACGTGCGGCGACAAGCCGAGCGACGCCGATCCGGGCGGGCGGCGACGCAGACGATCGGCGTAGGCCGGCACGCGCGACGGATCGAGGCCCGCGTGCGCGCGCCACAGGCCGTTCAGGAACGCCCGCACCCGGGTCAGTTCGACCGACTGCCGCGCGAGGACCTGCGGCCGCGACCAGTAGATGCCGTAGATCTGCGGCCGGCTCGACGCCAGCGCGCCGAAATACCGATCCTCGGCCCGGTGCGCGAGCCGCGCGTCGAGGCGGTTCGCGTCGACGTACGCATCGATCTCGTCGTTCCAGTCGCGCGCCTGCTGCGCGTCGAATACGCCTCGGATCACGCAGGCGCCGCGACGACGGATCGCCGCCGGCGCGCCGGGCGCGACCCGGTTCGACGCGATGTCGGCAGAATGCAGCACGGGAATGACGTCGCGCCCAAGCGCCTCATCGCGGCGGATCTCGTCGACCTGGCGCGTGAGTTCGCCTTCCAGTTCGCGGAACACCCGAGTGCGCTCGGGCAGCGCGGCGCGCAAGGTCTGCTTGGTCGCACGGATGGCCGCCGGCACATCCTCGATGTCGAAGCGCATGTCGATCTCCTCCTGAAGGTCGTCCAAGGGACGATGCAGGGTAGATCATGCCGGGGCTTCGCATGGCGCGCTTTACGCCAAGTTTCGATCCTTTTCCGCCGGATCGGCGCATCCACCGCCCGGGACGGCGCGGGCGGGCGTCCCGCGCGAATCGCGCGCGGCCCGGCCGTGACGTGATCGCCCCGACGCCCGAGGGGCCCGCACGGCGCGCCGGCCGCACGTTGGCGCGGGTGCCGGTCGCATGGCGTTACGCCGCCCGGCGCGCGCACATGGCGCGCCCGCGCGGCATACCGCACGTTGGAGCGCGTGCCCGCCGCATCGCGTCGAGCCGTTCGCCGACGCGCCCCGCTCATTCGCCGCCCGGCGCGTGCGCGATCCGCTCGCCGATATCACGCACGCGCGACACGCTCTGGACGATCATCGGCAACTGGCTGACCGCTTCGTACAGCATCCAAACATACGACAGCACCGCATAGATCGACCCGACCGTCGCGCCGCCGTGGCCGATGCGCAGCAGCACGCTGAAGGTGAAGGCCATCATCACGAGATCGACCGCGCCCCAGGTTCTCGCTTCCGCGTCGGAGATCCGCACGCGCCAGAAGCGCACCTTCTCGAAGTGCCGTCGCACGACGCGCAGCGGCGCATGGACGACGATGCCGATCTCGCGCTCCAGGCGATTGTTGAGCGCGCTGTTCAGCCGGTACGCACGCGCGGCGAAACGCTTGTTGATCCAGATGACAGGCACGAGCATCGCAAGCGCGAACGCGCCGACCACCCAGTCGTAGTACGCGAGCATCGCCGCCGCGCCGAGCATCCGGATCAGGTGGGTCGCCATCGCGGGGACGTCGGCCTCGAAGAAGCTCACGACCTCGCGCGACAGCGCGACACGCGCCGCCACGTGGCTGTCGTCGACCCCGGTGCCGCGCTGCCGCTCGACCATGTCGCCGACCAGATGCGCATAGATGCGCGTAAACAGCCGGGTGTCGTACACATGCCGGCACAGTCCGACCACCAGATGCGCGAACCACAGTGCGATCAGCGGCACGAGCCCGTGCGGGCGACCGGACAGCAGCCCGTCGATCGCGAGGCCGATCGCCGACGGATACAGCAGTTCCGCGATGTTCTCGACGCCAGTCAGTCCGTAGGTCAGCGCGAGGCGCGAGCGGTAGCGCGCCGCGATGGCGCGCAGCAGACGGCCCGGCGACAGGCCGGCGTCCGCGGGAGGGGAATTCATCGTCATGGTGTGAGCACCGGCGGGTAAAGGGCAGGCGGGGACAGGCTGGCGGCGAGCGGCGCGGCCCGTCGGTGCGCGACGGAGAGGCGCCCTGATCGCGCTTCCCCTCGGGCGCGAGCCGGACGTCGCCCTTGCCGCGCGATGACGACTGCCCATCCGTTGAAATGAAATCGTAATGTTTTGATTCTAATCAGGCGCCCCGGCCCGGACTGTGCGGATTTGTGGCGCGCCGCCGAGGCTCACGCGTCGAAGCTCAGCTCGACGCCATTGCCCGCCGGATCGCGGAAAAACAGCTGCACGCGGGCGCTCGTCGCATCGACGATGCGCCGATAAGCCATGCCGCGCTCCGCCAGCACGCGCTCGACGGTTGCGAGGTCGGTCGCCGCGAACGCGATATGGTCGAAGGTCGTCGACACATCGACCGCGCGCACGTCGCCCGGCGAGGTCTCGCTCATATGCAGCACGTCGCGCCCGCCCGCGTACAGCCAGAAGCCATAGCGGGAAGACGCCGGGCGCAGCCCGGCTTCCAGCCCCACGACGTCGCGATAGAACGCGCACAGCGTATCGAGCAGCGCGCGCGGCGCGCGCAGGTTGAAATGGCTGAAGCCTGTCACGGGCATGGCGGGTCTCCTGTCGGTCGGCGCGGCCGGATGGCCGGCCGTCTTCATTGCGGTGAATGGCAGCATACGCGCAGCGTGTTGCCGTCGGGATCGCGAAAACACGCGTCGTGGAATTTCAAATGATCGTGCGGCCCCGGCGGCCGGCCCCACGCCGGCGCATGGCCGGGATCGACTTGCACGCACGACGCCGCGTCGAACGCCGCCGCCGTGCCGTTGCCGGATGCACTCGCGCGGTCGTCGAACGGCCGGCCGCTCACGAACAGCGGCCCCTCGGCGCCGGCGGCCAGCCAGCCGGCCATGCCGCCCGGCCCGCGGCATTCGAGCACGTGTTGCAACGCGCCGATCAAAGGCGCATAAAACGCATACGCCCGTTCCAGGTCGGTGACTCCCATGCACGCCCATGACAACATCGGCATTGCTCCCCGCGCGCGGGTCCTCCACGATGAGGCCACGCCCAATCCGAACCGTCATGGGAATCCGGGCCGATGAAACCGCCTAAGAACGCGTCGCGATTCCGGACGACTGCTCGATCCGCATCTATCACCGCAAGCTCGCGGCGATCCCGTTCGAGTGGCACCAGCACCCGGAGTACGAACTGACGCTCACGCTGAACAGCCGCGGGCGGTGCTTCGTCGGCGACAACGTCGCCGACTACACGGGCGACGATCTCGTGCTGGTCCCGCCCAACCTGCCGCATACCTGGCGTTCGAACGCCCGCCTCGACGCCGCCGCGCCGCAGGTTGCCCTCGTGCTGTGGTTCACCGGCGACCGGGCGCGCCGGGTCGCCGACTGCTGCCCTGAGTACGCTGGCCTGCGCAGCCTGCTGCGGCGCGCGGCGCCGGGCCTGAGCTTCGATCCGGCCGCCTGCGCGGTGCTGCGCCCGCGCCGCTCTCGCCCGCGCCGCTCTCGCCCGCGCCGCTCTCGCCCGCGCCGCTCTCGCCCGCGCCGCTCTCGCCCGCGCCGCGCGTGCGGCTCGCCGCCGCGCTCGACACGCTCGCCGAACTGGCCGACGCCGCGGCCACGCCGCTCGCGACCGCCTGCGCGCCTGACGCGCTGCCCGAAGCGGAACGCCTCGAGCGCGTGCTCGACGTGCTGGAGCGCCGCTTCCACGAGCCGCTGCGCCTCGCCGAACTGGCGGCCGCCGCGCACTGCTCGACGCGCTCGCTGCAACGCCGCGTCGAACAGCATGTCGGCACGCGCATCCGCGACTACCTGCAACGCCTTCGCGTCGCGCACGCGGCCCGGCGACTGAGCGCGACCGACTGGCCGATCGCGCTCGTCGCCGCGCGCTCGGGCTTTCCGAGCCTCGCGAACTTCAACCGCCAGTTCCGCGCGACGCGCGGCATGACTCCGCGCGCCTACCGCCAGAGCTTCGCGGCGCACGCCGCCGAGCCCGGCCCGGCCGATCTCGAAAGGCGCCCGCCCTCGCTCGACCGCGCCGCCGCGCGCAAAAAAAACACCCCGACGGCGTGAACCGTCGGGGTGTTCGCGACCGGCCGCGCTCGCGCGCGGCCCGCTCATGCTCAGCGCGCCGAGATCGGCTTCGCTTCGCGCGGCGCCTCGCCGATGAACAGCTGGCGCGGACGGCCGATCTTCTGCTCGGGATCGGCGATCATCTCGTTCCACTGCGCGATCCAGCCGACCGTGCGGGCCATCGCGAAGATGCAGGTGAACATCGAGGTCGGGATGCCCAGCGCGCGCTGGACGATGCCCGAGTAGAAGTCGACATTCGGGTACAGCTTGCGCGACACGAAGTATTCGTCTTCCAGCGCGATCTTTTCGAGCTGCATCGCGAGCTTGAACAGCGGGTCGTCGTGCAGGCCCAGCTCGTTCAGCACTTCGTAGCAGGTCTCGCGCATCAGCTTCGCGCGCGGGTCGTAGTTCTTGTAGACGCGGTGACCGAAGCCCATCAGCTTCACGCCCGAGTTCTTGTCCTTGACCTGCTTGATGAACTCGGGGATGTTGTCCGGCGAGCCGATCTGCTCGAGCATGTTCAGCGCGGCTTCGTTCGCGCCGCCGTGCGCCGGGCCCCACAGACACGCGATACCGGCCGCGATACACGCGAACGGGTTCGCGCCCGACGAACCGGCGAGACGCACGGTCGAGGTCGATGCGTTCTGCTCGTGGTCCGCGTGCAGGATCAGGATGCGGTCGAGCGCGCGCACCAGCACGTCGTTGACCTTGTACTCTTCGCACGGGTTCGAGAACATCATGTGCATGAAGTTCGCGCTGTACGACAGCGAGTTCTTCGGATACACGAACGGCTGGCCGGTGCTGTACTTGTACGCCATCGCGACGAGCGTCGGCAGCTTCGCGATCATGCGGATCGCCGACACTTCGCGGTGACGCGGATCGTTGATGTCGAGCGAGTCGTGGTAGAACGCGGACAACGCGCCGACCGCGGCGACCAGGATCGCCATCGGGTGCGCGTCGCGGCGGAAGCCGCGGAAGAAGAAGTGCATCTGCTCGTGCACCATCGTGTGCTTCGTGACCGTGTCGACGAATTCCTTCTTCTGCGCGGCGTTCGGCAGTTCGCCCTTCAGCAGCAGGTAGCACGACTCGAGGAAGTCGGCGTTCTGCGCGAGGTTGTCGATCGGGTAGCCGCGATACAGCAGCTCGCCCTTGTCGCCGTCGATATAGGTAATCGCCGAATTGCACGACGCCGTCGACATGAAGCCCGGGTCATACGTGAACTTGCCGGTCTGGCCGTACAGCTTGCGGATGTCGATCACATCCGGGCCCATCGTGCCCTTGTAGATCGGCAGTTCGACGCTCGGCGAGTTATCGCTGAACGATAGCGTGGCTTTTACATCAGACGGAGTCATGGCACATCCTCAATCGAAAATTAGAAACGGGATTCGATAACGGAGCAGCGCGGTCAGGCACTGCGCAGCATCTCCAGCAGCCGGGACACATCCGGGCCTGCAAGGTCGCCTTCTGGTTCCCTGCGCGCGAGCAGCAAGTCCATCAGGTCGTTGTCGCTCAGATCGAGCAGGCGCGTGAGCGCGCCCACGTCTGCATCGGTGAGGTCATGCTCGTGGCTGCGGAAGAAACGCTCGAAAATGAGATCGTTCTCCAGCAGGCCGCGCCGCGCGCGCCAGCGAAGGCGCGCGCGGCGGTGCGGGTCGGACTGGTGCGACGGATCGTCCATGTCAAACCGCGCGGCGAACCATCAGTTCCTTGATCTTGCCGATCGCCTTCGTCGGATTGAGGCCCTTCGGGCACACATCGACGCAGTTCATGATCGTATGGCAGCGGAACAGACGGTACGGATCTTCCAGGTTGTCGAGGCGCTCGGCGGTCGCGTTGTCGCGGCTGTCCGCGATGAAGCGGTAAGCCTGCAGCAGGCCCGCCGGGCCGACGAACTTGTCCGGGTTCCACCAGAAGCTCGGGCACGACGTCGAGCAGCTCGCGCACAGAATGCACTCGTAGACGCCGTCGAGTTCGTCGCGCTCTTCCGGCGACTGCAGGCGCTCCTTCTCGGGCGGCGGCGCGTCGTTGATCAGGTACGGCTTGATCGAGTGGTACTGGTTGAAGAAGTGCGTCATGTCGACGATCAGGTCGCGCACGACGGGCAGGCCCGGCAGCGGGCGCAGCACGATCTTCTGCGGCAGGTCGTTCAGGTTCGTCAGACAGGCAAGACCGTTCTTGCCGTTGATGTTCATCGCGTCCGACCCGCACACGCCCTCGCGGCACGAGCGGCGGAACGACAGCGTCTCGTCGACCGCCTTCAGCTTGACGAGCGCGTCGAGCAGCATGCGCTCGTGCTCGAGATCCAGCTCGTACGTCTGCATCCGCGGTGCGGCGTCCTTGTCCGGATCGTAGCGGTAAATTTCAAAAATGCGTTTGGCCATTTCGGATTCCTTGGACTCGGCTTAGAACGTACGTGCCTTCGGCGGCACGGATTCGACCGTCAGCGGTTTCATTTGAACAGGCTTGTAGTCGAGGCGGTCGCCTTCGCTGTACCACAGCGAGTGGCGCAGCCAGTTCTCGTCGTCGCGGTGTTCGTAGTCGCTGTGCGCGTGCGCGCCGCGGCTTTCCTTGCGGGCCTCCGCCGACACCATCGTCGCGCGGGCCACTTCGATCAGGTTCGCCAGTTCCAGCGCCTCGACGCGCGCGGTGTTGAACACCTTCGACTTGTCCTTCAGGTGGACGTGCTCGGCACGTTCCTTCAGGCCGGCCATCTGGTCGACGCCTTCCTTGAGCAGCGCCGAGGTGCGGAACACGCCCGCGTGCTTCTGCATCGTCGCGCGGATGTCGTTCGCGATATCCTGCGTGTACTCGCCCGACGACGACTTGTCGAGCTTGTTCAGGCGCTCGAGCGCGAAGTCGGCGGCATCGGCCGGCAGCGGCTTGTGGTCGCGCTGGTTCTTCACGTGCTCGACGATATGGTTGCCGGCCGCGCGGCCGAACACCACGAGGTCGAGCAGCGAGTTCGTGCCGAGGCGGTTCGCGCCGTGCACCGACACGCACGAGCATTCGCCGACCGCGTAG
This sequence comes from Burkholderia sp. GW821-FHT14F03, assembly GCF_058803765.1. Classification (NCBI taxonomy): domain Bacteria; kingdom Pseudomonadati; phylum Pseudomonadota; class Betaproteobacteria; order Burkholderiales; family Burkholderiaceae; genus Burkholderia; species Burkholderia sp. GW821-FHT14F03. Next base: position 77,903 of record NZ_JBXAPG010000019.1, on the reverse strand, counting down.
AAGCCGTTGACCGGCTCCTTGTGGTCGCGCGACGTGCCGACCACCTGGCCGTGGATGTTGGTCGGGATGCCGCCCATCTGATAATGGATGGTCGGGACGACCGGAATCGGTTCCTTGATGCAGTCGACGTTCGCGAACTTCAGCGCGATCTCGCGGATCGACGGCAGACGCTTCATGATCGTCTCGGCGCCGATGTGCGACAGGTCGAGCAGCACGTGGTCCTTGTTCGGACCGACGCCGCGGCCTTCCTTGATTTCCTGGTCCATCGAGCGCGACACGAAGTCACGCGGCGCCAGATCCTTCAGGGTCGGCGCGTAGCGCTCCATGAAGCGCTCGCCGTTCGCGTTGCGCAGGATCCCGCCTTCGCCGCGCACGCCTTCGGTGATCAGCACGCCCGCGCCCGCCACGCCCGTCGGATGGAACTGCCAGAACTCCATGTCCTGCAGCGCGATGCCCGAGCGGGCCGCCATGCCGAGGCCGTCGCCGGTGTTGATGAACGCGTTGGTCGACGCCGCGAAGATCCGGCCCGCGCCGCCCGTGGCGAACAGCGTGGTCTTGCCTTCGAGGATGTAGACGTCGCCCGTTTCCATTTCGAGGGCGGTCACGCCGAGCACGTCGCCGTCCGCGTCGCGGATCAGGTCGAGCGCCATCCATTCGACGAAGAACTGCGTCTTCGCCGCGACGTTCTGCTGGTACAGCGTGTGCAGCAGCGCGTGGCCGGTGCGGTCGGCCGCCGCGCACGCGCGCTGGACCGGCTTCTCGCCGTAGTTCGCGGTGTGGCCGCCGAACGGACGCTGGTAGATGGTGCCGTCCGCGTTGCGGTCGAACGGCATGCCGAAGTGTTCCAGCTCGTACACGACGTTCGGCGCTTCACGGCACATGAACTCGATCGCGTCCTGGTCGCCGAGCCAGTCGGAGCCCTTGATCGTGTCGTAGAAGTGGTAATGCCAGTTGTCCTCGCTCATGTTGCCGAGCGACGCGCCGATCCCGCCTTGCGCGGCAACCGTGTGCGAACGGGTCGGGAACACCTTGGACAGCACGCATACCGACAGGCCCGCGCGCGACAGTTGCAGCGACGCGCGCATCCCCGAGCCGCCCGCGCCGACGATCACCACGTCGAACTTGCGACGCGGCAGGGAAGTTTTGATTGCAGCCATTCTTTTAAACTCTCCAGAGAATCTGCGCGGCGTAGCCCGCGCTCGCGAGCAGCCAGACGATGGTCAGCGATTGCAGCACGAGGCGCGCGCCGACGGGCTTCACGTAGTCCATCCAGATGTCGCGCACGCCGACCCACGCGTGATAGAACAGCGCGAGCAGCGTGACGAAGGTCGCGAGCTTCATCCACTGGGTCGAGAAGATCGACGCCCAGCCTTCATACGAGAAGTCGCGCGCGGTGAAGAACCAGGCGAGCAGAATCACCGTGTAGATCGCCATGATGGTGGCGGTGACGCGCTGCGCGAGCCAGTCGCGCAGGCCGTAGTGCGCGCCGACGACGAGGCGCTTCGAACCGATTCGATTGGGGGCTGACATATTCTTAGAATGCTCCGAACAGTTTGAGCGCGACGACGACCGTCAGGGCGATCGACACGACGAACACGACGACCGCCGTCCGCTTGCCGCTTTCCTTCGTGACCGCATCGTGGCTGACGTCCATCAGCAGGTGGCGGACGCCGGCGCAGAAGTGATGCAGGAACGCCCATGCGAGCGCGAGCACGATCAGCTTGACGACGATGTTGGAGAGGAAGGCCTTGAATACCTCGAAGCTGAGTTCGGAGGTGAGGCTCTGGTCGAAGAGGTACAGCAGGAATGGAAGCGCCAGGAACAGCAAGGCGCCGCTGACCCGGTGAAGAATCGAAAGCTTGGCTGCGAGCGGCAACCGATAATTGAGCGTGATGTCGCCGAAGCCGATGTTCCGGTACTCCGGTCTCGGTTTTCTTACTGCATCAGTCATGCTAGACCCCTACTATGTTGTCACACTAATCTGTAATTTTAGCGCCTTTTCATACCGCGCTGCAGCGAAAACCCGCTCGGGATCGTTGCGCGACGCGGAACAAAGGCGGCCCGGAACCTGCTTGGCGCGTGGGAACGCCGTCGGCCCGCACCCGAATCAGCTCAGGTCGTTCTGATAGTAGTACCCGGTTGTGACATACCAACCCCTCCGCACTTCCACAGGCCGATCCCCGTATGTATACGACACCCGCTCGACCGACAGCAGCGGAAATCCCGAAGGCACCCTCAGGATCTCGGCCACCCACGGCTCCGCCGCCACCGCGCGGATCTTCTCCGAGGCGCGGATCATGCGCGTGCCGAACTCGCTCTCGAACATCGCGTAGAGCGGCCCCTTGTACTCGCTCAGGCGTTCGAACGTCAAGCCGCGGAACATCGCGCCCGGCAGCCAGATTTCGTCGAGCACGGTGACTTCGGAGTCGAATTCGAGGAGGCGGCGCACCTGCACGACCGGGTCGGCGGGCTTCAGGTCGAGTTGACGGGCGATCTCGGCGGGCGCGCGCATCCGGCGGCACTCGAGCAGGCGGCTCACGTGCGGGTGCTCGACGCCGTCGTCGGCCAGCAGGCGCAGGAAGCGGAACTGCGCGCGCTCCTCGCTGTGGGTCGCGACGAAGGTGCCCTTGCCCTGCCGGCGCACCAGCAGGTTGTCCGACGCCAGTTCGTCGATCGCCTTGCGCACCGTGCCCTGGCTGACCTTGTAGCGGGCCGCCAGCTCGACCTCGCTCGGGATGATCTCGCCTGGCTTCCACTCGCCCGTCTCGAGGCCCTGCGTGATCAATGCCTTGATCTGCTGGTAGAGTGGGCTGAAAGTCGGCGAAGGCGACGGCGCGGGCGCGGCTTCGCCGCCGCCCTGGCCGGCCGCCGCGCCCGGGGCGGCCGCGCCGCCCGGATTTGCCGTGTTCGCCTGGTTCGATGTCATGGCGCGCATTTCAACATAAACCCGGGTTTTACGTCCAGTTCATTCCCGGCAAAACATCTGTCTTATATAAGACATAAGATACCGTTTGACTTTGGCGGGCCCGGCTCCTACACTCCGGGGCGAGCAAGGGTTCGCGGGCTGCAAAGCGCGTCCCGGGCCTCGCGCCTCGTCCTGTCTTCAGGCGTATCGCGCCAGCATCCGCGACTCCTCCGCCCTGCTTTAAAAGCAACGCGACACATAACGCGCATAGAATGGCGTTTTTCCTAGCGTCCCACGCTCATCGTCCTGGAGATTTTCAATGGCTAAGCCCGCAAAGCGCGTTGCCGTCACCGGCGCCGCAGGTCAGATCGCTTACTCGCTGCTGTTCCGCATCGCGAACGGCGACCTGCTCGGCAAGGACCAGCCGGTCATCCTGCAACTGCTCGACCTCCCGCAAGCCCAAGCCGCCGTCAAAGGCGTCGTGATGGAGCTCGATGATTGCGCGTTCCCGCTGCTCGCGGGCGTCGTGATCACCGACGATCCCAAGGTTGCCTTCAAGGACGCCGACGTGGCGCTGCTGGTCGGCGCCCGCCCGCGCTCGAAGGGCATGGAACGCAAGGACCTGCTGTCCGCCAATGCCGAGATCTTCACGGTCCAGGGCGCGGCCCTGAACGAAGTCGCCAGCCGCGACGTGAAGGTGCTGGTGGTCGGCAATCCGGCCAACACCAATGCGTACATCGCGATGAAGTCGGCGCCGGACCTGCCGAAGAAGAACTTCACGGCCATGCTGCGCCTCGACCACAACCGCGCGCTGTCGCAGCTCGCCGCCAAGTCGGGCAAGCCGGTCGCGTCGATCGAGAAGCTCGCCGTGTGGGGCAACCACTCGCCGACGATGTACCCCGACTTCCGCTTCGCGAGCGCCGAGGGCGAATCGCTGCTGAAGCTGATCAACGACGACGTGTGGAACCGCGATACGTTCATCCCGACCGTCGGCAAGCGCGGCGCGGCGATCATCGAGGCGCGCGGCCTGTCGTCGGCGGCGTCGGCGGCCAACGCGGCGATCGACCACGTGCGCGACTGGGTGCTCGGCACCAACGGCAAGTGGGTCACGATGGGCATCCCGTCGGACGGCTCGTACGGCATCCCCGAAGACATCATCTACGGCGTGCCGGTCGTCTGTGAAAACGGCGAATACAAGCGCGTCGAAGGCCTCGAAATCGACGCGTTCTCGCGCGAGAAGATGGACGGCACGCTCGCCGAGCTGCTCGAAGAGCGCGACGGCGTCGCGCACCTGCTGAAGTAAGCCGGTTGCAAGCCGGGCGCGTCCGGGCGATCCCGGGCGCGCCGCCCCCGATCCGATCCGAACGGGCTTTGCCGGCGCCTCGCGCCCGCCAGAGCCCGCCCGAATCCGATTTTTTCACGCTGGTCTAGATCCGAAGCACAACGATGTCCGCGCTCACCCCCGCTGAAGTGCTGTACGACGGCGCTTCGCCCCCCACGATCCTGCCCTGCTGCGATCACTACGCGGGCAGCGAAAAATTGATGCTCAAGTCGCTTGCGCTGCAGGCGGAACTGGGGCCGGTCTTCGACCTCACCCTCGATTGCGAGGATGGCGCCGCCGTCGGCGAGGAAGCCGCCCATGCGGAGCGGGTCGCCGCCTTGCTCGGCAGCGACGCGAACCGGTTCGGCCGCGTCGGCGCGCGCATCCACGACTTCACCCACCCCCACTGGCGCGACGACGTCCGCACCATCCTGCGCGCGGCCCGCCCGCCTGCCCACCTGGCGCTGCCGAAGGTCGGCGGCGCGGCCGACGCCGCCGAGATGTGCGCGTTCATCGAAGGCACGCGCCGCGAGCTGGGCATCGCGCAGCCGATCCCGATCGACGTGCTGATCGAGACGCACGGCGCGCTCCGGCAGGTCGACCAGATCGCCGCGCTGCCGGGCGTCTCGACGCTGAGCTTCGGGCTGATGGATTTCGTCTCCGCCCACCACGGCGCGATTCCCGACAGCGCGATGCGCTCGCCCGGCCAGTTCGAGCATCCGCTCGTGCGCCGCGCGAAGCTCGAGATCGCCGCGGCCTGCCATGCGCACGGCAAGACGCCGTCGCACAACGTGAGCACCGAGGTGCGCGAGATGCGGGTCGTCGCCGACGACGCGCGGCGCGCACGCGACGAATTCGCCTTCACGCGGATGTGGAGCATCCATCCGGCGCAGATCCCCGAGATCGTCGCCGCGTTCGCGCCGCGCCACGACGAAGTCGCCCTCGCCGCCGCGATCCTGCTGGCCGCGCAGGCGGCCGACTGGGGCCCGACGCGCCACGGCGACGCGCTGCACGACCGCGCGAGCTACCGCTATTACTGGTCGGTGCTGCGCCGCGCGCATGCGGCGGGCCGGCCGCTGCCCGCAGGGGCCGCGCCATGGTTCGGCGCGGCGGCGGGCGGGCACGGTTGAGACAGGCGTTGTGCGCATGCGATAACCGGTCGAAAACTTGCTGTAAGTGCGGCCAAATAGGCGAAAATAGCGGCCGCTGCGCGCTTACGGGGCGCGTGCAGTTCAACCCGGCGGGCACGCGTTCCGTCCGCCCTTGTTAACTGATAAACGAAAGGTTCTGACTCCATGAAGAAACTGCTGATCGCCACCGCCATCGGCGCCTTGTCCGCCACGATGCTGGTCACGGCCCCGAGCGCATTCGCGCAGGCATCGTCCACGACTGCGACGAAGAAAGCCACCGCCAAGCGTCCGGCGCCGAAGAAGCAGCTGATCCCGCGCAGCAAGAAGGCTCGCGCGGCCGCCGCGGCCAAGGTCGATCCGATGCCGGAAGGCGCGGTGAAGTGGTCGTGCAAGGAAGGTCTGTCGTACGACCTCGCCGGCGACATGAAGCGCGACCAGATCGTGACCGTGCACTGGGCCAACAAGAACTACAAGCTGCCGCGCCAGACGACCACGACGGGCGCGGACGTGTTCTACGATCCGGCGAGCGGCCTCAAGCTGGTCGTGATCCCGACCAAGGGCATGCTGTTCAGCGACAAGGACGACAGCCGCCTCGCCGACGAGTGCAAGACCGCCGAGATGGCGCAGGGCACGCCGGCGCCGACCCAGTCGAACGAACTGAAGCCGGGCAACTAAGCCGCCGGCCCGCCCGATGTCCGCCCCGCTTCCGAACGTGCGTCCCGATTTCGACCCGGTGCTGGTCGACCTCGTCGACTACGTGCTGGACTACCGTATCGACAGTGCGCTCGCGCTCGAAACCGCGCGCCATTGCCTGATCGATACGCTCGGGTGCGGGCTCGAGGCGCTGTCCTACCCCGCCTGCACGAAACTGCTCGGGCCCGTCGTGCCCGGCACCGTGGTGCCGCACGGCGCGCGCGTGCCCGGCACCTCGCACCAGCTCGATCCGGTGCAGGCGGCCTTCAGTCTCGGCGCGATGATCCGCTGGCTGGACTACAACGACACCTGGCTCGCCGCCGAATGGGGTCATCCGTCCGACAACCTCGGCGGGATCCTGGCGACGGCCGACTGGCTGTCGCGCAGCGCCGTCGCCGCGGGCCGCCGGCCGCTCGCGATGAAGGCGGTGCTGCTCGCGATGATCAAGGCCCACGAGATCCAGGGCTGCCTCGCACTCGAGAATTCATTCAACCGCGTCGGCCTCGACCACGTGCTACTCGTCAAGCTCGCCTCGACCGCCGTGGTCGGCCAGCTGCTGGGCCTCTCCCGCGACGAGCTGCTGAACGCGGTGTCGCTCGCGATCGTGGACGGCCACGCGCTGCGCACCTACCGGCACGCGCCGAACACCGGCTCGCGCAAGTCGTGGGCCGCGGGCGACGCGACCGCGCGCGCGGTGCGCCTCGCGCTGATCGCGCGCACGGGCGAGATGGGCTATCCGTCTGCGCTGAGCGCGCCGACCTGGGGCTTCTACGACGTGCTGTTCGACGGCCAGCCGTTCCGCTTCCAGCGCCCGTACGGCAGCTACGTGATGGAGAACGTGCTGTTCAAGATCGCGTTTCCGGCCGAATTCCACGCGCAGACCGCGGCCGAGGCCGCGCTCGCGCTGCATGCGCAGCTCGCCGCGCTCGGCCGGCCGGCCGAGACGATCCGGCGCATCACCGTGCGCACGCACGAAGCGGCGCTGCGCATCATCGACAAGACGGGGCCGCTCGCGAACCCCGCCGACCGCGACCACTGCATCCAGTACATGATCGCGGTGCCGCTGCTGGTCGGCCGCCTGACGGCCGCCGACTACGAGGACGAGGTCGCGCGCGACCCGCGCATCGACGCGCTGCGCGCGAAGATCACCTGCGTGGAAGACCCGCAGTTCACGAAGGATTATCACGATCCGGACAAGCGCTCGATCGCGAACGCGCTGACGATCGAGTTCGACGACGGAACGACGCTGGCGGAGGTGACGGTCGAGTACCCGCTCGGCCACCGCCGGCGACGTGCGGAAGGCATCCCGCTGCTGGTCGGGAAGTTCCGCGCCAACCTCGCGCGCCGTTTCCCACCCAAGCAGCAACAAGCGATTCTCGACGTGTCGCTGGACCAGGCAAAGCTCGAAGCGATGCCGGTCAATGAATACGTCGATCTGTACGTGATCTAGCCGTCAACAGTACGGAGTTTCTTTCCTCGCCTTAAACCCAGGAAAATACCATGGCCCACAACCTCCACAAAACCCTCAAGGAATTCGACACCGGTTCCGGTAAAGGCAAGTTCTACTCGCTGCCGAAGCTCGGCAAGGAACTGAAGACCAAGATCGAACGGCTGCCGGTCTCGATCCGGATCGTCCTCGAATCGGTGCTGCGCAACTACGACGGCAAGAAGATCACGGAAGAACATATCGAGCAGCTCGCGAACTGGAAGCCGAACGGCAAGCGCGTCGACGAAATCCCGTTCGTCGTGTCGCGCGTCGTGCTGCAGGATTTCACCGGCGTGCCGCTCCTGGCCGACATCGCCGCGATGCGCGGCGTGGCCGAGCGCTCGGGCAAGAACCCGAAGAAGATCGAACCGCTGGTCCCGGTCGATCTCGTCGTCGATCACTCGGTGCAGATCGACTACTTCCGCCAGAAGGACGCGCTCGACCTGAACATGAAGCTGGAATTCCAGCGCAACAACGAGCGCTACCAGTTCATGAAGTGGGGCATGCAGGCCTTCGACACGTTCAAGGTCGTGCCGCCGGGCGTCGGCATCGTCCACCAGGTGAACCTCGAATACCTCGCGCGCGGCGTGCACAAGAAGGCTGACAGCGGCGACACCGTGTACTACCCGGACACGCTCGTCGGCACCGACAGCCACACCACGATGATCAACGGCATCGGCGTGGTCGGCTGGGGCGTGGGCGGCATCGAGGCGGAAGCCGGCATGCTCGGCCAGCCGGTGTACTTCCTGACGCCGGACGTGGTCGGCGTGGAGCTGAAGGGCAAGCTGCGCGAAGGCGTGACGGCCACCGACCTGGTGCTCACGATCACCGAGATGCTGCGCAAGGAGAAGGTCGTCGGCAAGTTCGTCGAATTCTTCGGCGAAGGCACCAAGACGCTCGCGCTGCCGGACCGCGCGACGATCGCGAACATGGCGCCGGAATACGGCGCGACGATGGGCTTCTTCCCGGTCGACGACAAGACCATCGACTACTTCAAGGGCACGGGCCGCACCAAGGCGGAAATCGACGCGTTCCAGAAGTACTTCAAGGCGCAGGATCTGTACGGCATCCCGAAGGCCGGCGAGATCGACTACACGAAGACCCTCACGCTCGACCTCGCCACGGTCGCGCCGTCGCTCGCGGGCCCGAAGCGTCCGCAGGACCGCATCGAGATCGGCCACGTGAAGTCGACCTTCACCGACCTGTTCTCGAAGCCCGTCGCCGACAACGGTTTCGCGAAGAAGGCCAACGACCTCGGCGCGCAGTACGAAACCTCGAACAACGTGAAGGTGAAGAACGGCGACGTGCTGATCGCGGCGATCACCTCGTGCACGAACACGTCGAACCCGAGCGTGCTGCTCGCGGCCGGCCTGCTCGCGAAGAAGGCGGTCGAGGCCGGCCTCACGGTCGACCCGAAGATCAAGACCTCGCTCGCGCCGGGATCGCGGATCGTCACCGAATACCTGACGAAGACGGGCCTCCTGCCCTACCTCGCGAAGCTCGGCTTCGAAGTCGCGGCCTACGGCTGCACGACCTGTATCGGCAACGCGGGCGACCTGACGCCGGAACTGAACGAAGCGATCGTCAAGAACGACATCGTCGCGGCGGCCGTGCTGTCGGGCAACCGTAACTTCGAAGCGCGGATCCACCCGAACATCCGCGCGAACTTCCTCGCGTCGCCGCCGCTCGTCGTGGCGTACGCGATCGCGGGCAACATCACGCGCGACCTGATGACCGAGCCGGTCGGCCAGGGCAAGGGCGGCAAGGACATCTACCTCGGCGACATCTGGCCGACGAGCGAGGAAGTCCATGCGCTGCTCAAGTTCGCGCTCGACCCGAAGAAGTTCGAGGAGAACTACGCGAAGCTGACCAAGAAGGGCGACCTCTGGAGCAAGATCGAAGGCGAGACGGGCGAAGTCTACGACTGGCCGAAGTCGACCTACATCGCGGAGCCGCCGTTCTTCGGCAACGACTTCTCGATGGAGCCGGCCGCATCGATCGCCGCCGTCCAGGGCGCGCGCGCGCTCGGCATCTTCGGCGACTCGGTGACGACCGACCACATCAGCCCGGCGGGCTCGATCAAGGAAGATTCGCCGGCCGGCAAGTGGCTGAAGGAAAACGGCGTGCAGAAGGCCGACTTCAACAGCTACGGCTCGCGTCGCGGCAACCATGACGTCATGATGCGCGGCACCTTCGCGAACGTGCGGATCAAGAACCTGATGATCCCGGCGAAGGCCGACGGTTCGCGCGTCGAGGGCGGCCTGACGATCCACCAGCCGAGCGGCGAACAGCTGTCGATCTATGACGCCGCGATGAAGTACGTCGGCGCGGACACCCCGACCGTCGTGTTCGCGGGCGAAGAGTACGGCACGGGCTCGTCGCGCGACTGGGCGGCGAAGGGCACGCAGCTGCTCGGCGTGAAGGCCGTGATCGCACGCAGCTTCGAGCGGATCCACCGTTCGAACCTGGTCGGCATGGGCGTGCTGCCGCTGCAGTTCAAGGGTGCGGACAGCATCCAGTCGCTCGGCATCACCGGCGACGAGACCTACGACATCGAGGATCTGGGCGACGCGTTCAAGCCGCAGCAGGACGTCACGCTGGTGATCCATCGCAAGAACGGCGAAACGAAGCGCGTGCCGGTGTTGCTGCGCATCGATACGCCGATCGAAGTCGACTACTACAAGCACGGCGGGATCCTGCCGTTCGTGCTGCGCTCGCTGCTCGCAGCCTAAGCGCCCTGCTTTTGCAGGTGCCGCGTGCCTCCGCAAGGCGGTGCGCGGCCGATTTGACGCCCGGCTCCGCCGGGCTTTTTTTTGGTTCATCGCGGATTACCGGGGAAGGCAGCGCGGATCTTCAGACAGAACGTGTCGCGTCGGCAATGAGCCCGGCGTTCGACGACCTTGATGGCGTTGACCCGCCCACCCTCGAACGCTTCGCTTGCCGACACCCCCATAGCCCTATCGAAAGGCCGCGCTGCTTCAACGGAGCAGGTCGATGTTCTCGTCGATTCGAGTTTGAATGGTCCGCAGGGCATCTCCGGCGATTGCTCGCGGAAACTGGTTCTCGGCGTTGGCGGCAAACTGGCCGACCACGTCGCACAATCGATCGATGACGCCTGCCGCGTGACCGGCAGGCACCTCGGCTTCCCCTGCAAGGCCGAGCATCGCCTTCCGATCAATCCTCAGGGCCTCTCTCGTCACCGCCATCGGGTGACACCCACCCGGTCCCTCGCAGAACGTCACGTCATCGATTCGGGCTGCCCTCAGGTGTCGCGAGGCGCGGAATCGGAATCCACGAAGTAAACGTATACCTCCCTACCCTATCCGAAGTAAGATTGCCCCCTATCGTATTCAGGAGGCAGGCCGTGAGCCATACGATTCGCGAGAAACAGAAGCTCCTCAACCGGGTTCGCCGCATCAAGGGGCAGGTCGAGGCGATCGAGCGTGCGCTCGAAGAAGAGCGCGGCTGCATGGATGTGCTCCAACTCATCACCAGCAGCCGCGGCGCGATGAACGGCTTGCTGGCCGTGGTTCTCGAGGACCACATCCGGACGCATCTCGTCGACGCCGAGCCGGACGACGAGCATGGCAGCGGCACCGAGCAGCTGATCGAAGTCGTCCACAGCTACTTCAAGTAAGAGGAAAACATGAGCCCGTTCGAAGATTCCGCTTTCGGGGCAGGCCACGACCATATCTTCCTGGGGGCCGCCCACGAGGACAACGAACGCCGGACCTGGATGGTGATTGCGCTGTGCAGCGCGATGATGGTGGCCGAGATCGTCGGCGGCAGCCTGTTCGGCTCGCTCGCGCTCGTCGCCGATGGCCTGCACATGTCGACGCACGCCGGCGCGATGCTGATCGCCGCGCTCGCGTACACCTACGCGCGCAGGCATGCGGCCGACACGCGCTTCGTATTCGGTACGGGCAAGCTCGGCGATCTCGCGGGCTTCACCAGCGCCATCGTGCTCGCCATGATCGCGCTGCTGATCGGATACGAAGCCGTCTCGCGCTTTCTCGCGCCCGTGCCCATCCACTTCGCCCAGGCGATTCCCATCGCCGTGCTCGGCCTCCTGGTCAATCTCGCGAGCGTCTGGCTGCTGAGCGGCGGCCATCACGGTCACGGTCATGGTCATGGCCATGCGCACGGTCACGGGCACGCCCACGACGCAGCGGAGCATCGCATCGTCGGCCGCGCAGGCACATTCGCCGTGACGGTCTTCGAGGACGGCGTGCCGCCCGTGTTCCGCATCACGCCGCAAGCACCGCCTTCCAAACTCGGCGCCGACGAGGCTTCCGTCACGACGGTCCGCCCCGACGGCACACGCCAAACCTTCGCATTCGCCGAACGCGAGGGTTATCTGGAGTCGAAGGAGGAGATTCCCGAACCTCACGCATTCGAGGCCGTCGTTCACCTCGCGGGCGACGAGCACCGCATCGCGTTCGAGGAGCACGCGCACGAGCACGAGGGTGTTCACGCCGCGACAAACCGCGACCACACCATCCGCTCGGCGTACATTCACGTCATCGCGGACGCCGCGGTATCCGTGCTCGCGATCGTCGGCCTCCTGCTGGCGCGCGCGTTCGGCTGGCTGTGGATGGACCCGCTCGCGGGCGTGATCGGCGCTCTCGTGATCGCGAACTGGTCGTGGGGCCTGATGCGCGATACGGGCCGCATCCTGCTCGACATGAGCCCTGACCGGCGCATGGCCGAGAGCGTGCGCCACGTGATCGAAGACAACGGCGATACCGTGCTCGACCTCCATGTATGGCGCGTGGGCCCGGGCCACATGAGCGCCGCGATCTCGGTGGCCACGGCGGCGTCGCAGCGAACGCCCGGCTACTACCATGCCGCGCTCAAACGCTTCAAGACGCTGTCGCACTTGACGGTCGAAGTGAATCCGGCGCACGCCGCCGGCTGAACCATGGGACTCAAATCGCCTTGCATCGACGTATGCGCATTCGACGGCAAATCCGGACTTTGCATCGGCTGTTTTCGCACGCGCGATGAAATTCGCGGCTGGAAGAAAATGACCGGCCATCGCCGTCACCAGATCCTCAACGAGAGAGCCCGGCGGCAGGCCAAGGTGAAGCGCGCCGCCCCGAACCCGCAGGGATGAAGTCGACGCGGCGAGGGCCCGGGCCGCCGCCCCGGGACGGCCCGGGCGCGCGGCATCGCGCACCGCCCCCACGCCGCCTGGGTGGATGCGGACGCTATCCCCGCCCCGCGGCAAGCATCAGGCGCAACCCGGGCGCCGCGATGGCGGCCGACGCGGCGCGGTCGATCCATTGCTTCGCATCCAGATACCACCGCCCCAGCGCGCGGTTCGAGAAACACAGCGCGACGACCGCATATCAGCCGCATTCGACGGCGAACACGAGCGGCGGCAATGCGATGTAGCACCAGAGAGGCGGCGTCTGCGGCAATGGCGCCGCGAAGATGCGGCCATCCACGATGGCGGTCTTCGGGTTGGTCAGTTGCGTGCTCAAGCCCGTCCGGAACGAACTGCCCAGACTCGCCGTCGTCGTTGGCGATGCCGGGTCGATCGACAGCGGCGCGGCCGCTCCACGCCAGATTTTCACCGCCAGATAAAGCAGGTAAGCGCCGCCCGCCACCTTGAGCCCCACGTACAACCATTCCACGCGGCTCAACAGGGAGTAAAGCCCCGCCAGGGCGATGCCGCTGAAGCACACCGAGCCGATGCCCATGCCGACCGCCGTAGCCAATCCGTTCCTGCGCGACAGGGCGACGGCATTGCGCGCGACCACGAAGCTTCACGCAGCGGACAAGCCGGGCACGTCGCGTTGAGCGTGTTGAGCGTGTTGAGCGTGTTGAGCGTGTTGAGCGTGTTGAGCGTGTTGAGCGTGTTGAGCGTGTTGAGCGTGTTGAGC
>NZ_JBXAPG010000019.1:18817-64383 GCF_058803765.1 Burkholderia sp. GW821-FHT14F03 | reverse complement strand
AGCGCGTTGAGCGCGTTGAGCGCGTTGAGCGCGTTGAGCGCGTTGAGCGCGTTGAGCGCGTTGAGCGCGTTGAGCGCGTTGAGCGCGGTACGCGCGGTACGCGCGGTACGCGCGGTACGCGCGGTACGCGCGAGCCGGGCAGCGCCCAGGCTCGCGGATCGATCCGCCACGGAACACGCTCGACAGCAAGGCGCGCCGGGCCGCCGCCCCGGGGGCAATGCATCTGTCCGCGCCTGCGGCGCCGCATGCTCGGCGGTCCCGACGAGCGCCGGCTCTCACGCCCGGCCCCCTTCCTCCCCCCGCGCCGCCACCGGCTGTCCCTGCCGATGCGACCGCGCAAACAGGCGCAAGCCGCTCGCGACACTCGCCGCGCCGGCAAACAGCGCACCCAGCGTCAGCGCGAGCGTCGACCCATGCCGGCCCGCAAGGCCGAAGCTCAGCGCGACCAGCGCCGCGCCCGTCGCCTGCCCGATCAGCCGCGCGGTTGCGATGATCCCGCTCGCGCCGCCACTGCGCTCGGGCGGCGCGCTCGCCATCAGCGCCTTCAGGTTCGGCGACTGGAAGAACCCGAAACCCGCGCCGCACAGCGCCATGCGCCAGCCGATGTCGACCACGTGCGGATACGGCGGCAGAGCCGCGAGCAGCGCCATCCCGACGCACAGCAGCGCGAGCCCGACCGCGCCGAGCAATCCCGGCGGATAGCGGTCGGACAGCCGGCCCGCGATCGGCGCGGCCAGCGCGACGACCACCGACCACGGCGTCATCAGGAAACCCGTCTCGACCGCCGAGCGATGCAGCACCTCTTCGAAGTAGAACGGCAGCGACACGAACGCGAGCCCCTGCGCGCTGAACGCGCAGACCGCCGTCAGCGCCGACAGCGCGAACACCGGCCGGCGGAACAGGTCGACCGGCAGCATCGGCGCGGGCCGCCCGCGCTCGCGCCAGGCCAGCAGCAGCCCGAAGCCGAGCGCGAGCGCGGCGGCGGCCAGCACGATCACGAGCGGGCCGCGCTGCGCGGCCTCGCCGAGCGCGAAAATCAGCGCGGCGAAGGTCACGACGTTGAACAGCGCGGCGAGCGGATCGAAGCTGTGCGTCCCGCGCGCGGTCTGCGGCAGCGACGGAATCGCAACCGCGAGCGCGACGAGGCCGAGCGGCACGTTGACCGCGAACAGCCACGGCCAATCGGCCAGCGACAGGATCAGCGACGCGAGAGTCGGACCGATCGCGAACGACACGCCGACGATCAGCGCGTTCAGGCCGACGCCGCGCCCGAGCCGGTGCGGCGGGTAGAGGCAGCGGATCAGCGCGGTGTTGACGCTCATGATCGCGCTCGCGCCGAGCCCCTGGACCACCCGGGCCGCGGTCAGCATCGGCAGCGTCGACACCAGCGAGCATGCCAGCGAGGCAAGCGTGAACACGACGAGCCCGCCGATATAGATGCGCCGGTGGCCGACGATATCGCCCAGCGCCGCGAGCGGCAGCAGGGTCGCGACCATCGCGAGCTGGTAGGCGTTGATGATCCAGACCGACGCGGCCGGCGCCGTGTGCAGGTCGGCGGCGATCGCAGGCAGCGCGGTGTTCGCGATCGCGGTATCGACGGTCGCGAGCGCGACGGCCAGCAGGATCGCGGCCATCGCACGCCAATTGAACGCCGGCTGCGCGACGCCGGCGGGAAGGACTGTATCTGACAAGATGGAACTCTACGGCGGGGCACGCGGAAGCGGTTGCGGCGATGACGCGCGCCGGCCGGCTCCGGATGACAGGTTGAACGACCCGGCGGCGCGCGATGCGCGCGCCGCCGTCCCGCCATTGTTGCAGAGCCGCGCGAGACGTGCAGACGCGCGCATCGCGCGTCAGCCAATCGAAAGCTTTGTCGCGCCTCGACCGGCCTCGATGAGAAAAGGCGCGCACCGTATTCGCGCGCATCGCGCGCGCCCGGCCCGGCGGACCCCGCGTCGACACACACCTTCGTCGCCGAACGCCATCCCGCGCACACCGCATCGCGCGGCCTCCCGCGAGGCTCGCGGCCGGGCCCGACCGCCAAGCCGCGATTCGATATACCCCGAAGCCATCTTATCGATTTTCCGTCACGAATTTTTCATCTTCCATTGGCTTCATATAGCGCCTATTTTCATTCTATGGATCCCGAATCATTAACGGGATTTATGCACTTTTCCGCACGCTTCATTCCTCGCTCTCCCCCGCCCCAAGCCTTTCACGGCATACCCAGATATTGAAATCGCTGACCACCATTTTTCTGTCAACAGTAACAGCTACCGACTGCTATTTCGTTCGCATACGCTCATCTCGCTCGTGATTTCAAAAGGATCCGGGCCACATAAAACGTCGCAATTCCTCAAAGGGACACTCGATGAACAGGAACGTCAGATTTGCACTCTCCCTCTCCCCGTTGTGCAGGCGACTGGCCTGCGCGTGGCCGCTCGTCATCGCCGCAGGCGTGGCGCACGGAGCGACGACGGATTGGGTCGATACGCACACCAAAGCTTTCTTGACCGGCGCGCAGTTGCAAACGTTGGCGAGGGGCGCCCACCCGGCGTCCACCGAGCTGGCCGCCGGCGAAGGCACGCACGTCGTACTCAGCCTCAAGCTGCGCAACGAAGCCCGCCTGCAGGCGCTGGCCCGCGACGTGAACGATCCGCGCAGCCCGAAGTACCGCCACTTCCTGACCCACCAGCAATTCCTCGCCGACTATGCGCCGACCGACGCGCAAGTGCAGGCCGTCAGCGCCTATCTGCGCAAGAACGGCTTCATCGACGTGAAGGTCGCATCGAACCGCCTGCTGGTATCGGCGCGCGGCACGGCGGGCACCGTGAAGGCGGCATTCAACACGCCGCTCGTGCACTTCGAATACGCGGGCCATGCGGGCTTCGCCAATTCGGCGAGCGCGCAAGTGCCGCGCGCGCTCGGCGATACGGTCGGCGCGGTGCTCGGCCTGCAGAGCGTGGCGCGCGCCCATCCGCTGCTCAAGGTCACCGCGATCTCGAAGCCGACCAGGCTCGCGGACGGCACGGCGACCGCCCACCAGCCGTCCGAATTCCCCGCGATCTATGACGCGACCAACGTGCCCGCCGCCGCGAACACCACGGTCGGCATCATCACGCAGGGCGGCGTGTCGCAGGCGCTGCAGGATCTGCAGCAGTTCACGAGCGCGAACGGCTATGCGTCCGTCAACACGCAGGCGATCCAGACCAACGGCCCCAACGGCAACTACGCCGACGATCCGGAGGGTCAGGGCGAATGGGATCTCGACAGCCAGTCGATCGTCGGCGCGGCGGGCGGCCAGGTCGGCCAGTTGATCTTCTACATGGCCGACGACGGCGCGACGGGCAACACCGGCCTCACGCAGGCGTTCAACCAGGCGGTGTCGGACAACGTCGCGAAGGTCATCAACGTGTCGCTCGGCTGGTGCGAAACCGACGCGAACGCGGACGGCACGCTGAGCGCCGAGGAACAGATCTTCACGCAGGCGGTCGCGCAAGGCCAGACGTTCTCGGTGTCGTCGGGCGACGAAGGCGTGTACGAGTGCAACAACCGCGGCTATCCGGACGGCTCGAACTATACGGTGTCGTGGCCAGCCTCGTCGCCGCACGTGCTCGCGATCGGCGGCACGACGCTCTACACGTCGGGCTCGGCGCTGAGCAGCGAAACGGTGTGGAACGAAGGGCTCGACGGCAACGGCAAGCTGTGGTCGACGGGCGGCGGCGTCAGCACCATCACGCCGAATCCGTCGTGGCAGTCGGGCAGCAACCGCCAGTTGCCGGACGTGGCGTTCGACGCGGCGTCCAGCACCGGCGCGCTGATCTACAGCGGCGGCCAGCAGCAGCAGATCGGCGGCACGAGCCTGTCCGCGCCGCTGTTCACGGGCTTCTGGGCGCGCATCCTGGCGGCCAACGGCGGCAACCTCGGCTTCCCGGCCGGCAGCTTCTACCGCTCGATCCCGTCCAACCCGTCGCTCGTGCGCTATGACGTGGTGTCCGGCAACAACGGCTACCAGGGCTACGGCTACAACGCGGGCGCCGGCTGGGACTACACCACCGGCTGGGGCAGCATCGACATCTCCAACCTGAACCAGGCGATCCAGGCGGGCACCTTCCGCTAAGCCTGCGGCGCGGCGCCGGGCCCATCCGCCCCGCGCCGCGCGCTCAGGCCACCGCGCGCGCCACCTGGCGGCCGCGCAGCCATTCGAGCGCGAGCAGCAGGCTGGTCGAGAACACGATCAGGATCGTCGCGAGCGCCGCGATCGTCGGGCTGATGTTCTCGCGGATGCCGGTGAACATCTGGCGCGGCAGCGTGGTCTGGTCCGCGCCCGCGAGGAACAGCGTCACCACCACTTCGTCGAACGAGGTCGCGAACGCAAACAGCGCGCCCGACATCACGCCGGGGGCGATCGTCGGCAGCGTGACGCGAAAGAACGTCGTCAGCGGCCCCGCGCCGAGCGACTGGCTCGCCCGCACCAGATTGCGATCGAAGCCCTGCAGCGTCGCCGACACGGTCGTCACGACGAACGGCGCGCCGAGCGCCGCATGCGCGCAGATCAGGCCGGTGTACGTGTTCGCGAGCCCGAGCGGCGCGAAGAACAGATACATGCCGACGCCCACCACCACCACCGGCACGATCATCGGCGACAGCAGCACCGCCATCAGCACGCCCTTGCCGCGGAATTCGGCGCGCGTGAGCCCGACCGCGGCCGGCGTGCCGAGCAGGGTCGCGAGCGCGGTGGCGGCCGGCGCGACGATGAAGCTGTTCTTCGCCGCCGTGCGCCACTCGTCCGAGCCGAGCAGATTCGCGTACCAGCGCAGCGACCAGCCCGGCATCGGGTAGACCAGGAACGTGCTCGACGAGAACGACAGCGGCACGATCGCCAGCACGGGCAGGATCAGGTACAGCAGCGTCAGCGCGACGAACGCGCGCTGGGCGACGCGCCACGCGCGTTCGGCGGGCGTCAGGTGCGGCGCAAACCACGGTCCGGCAGGCAATTTCATCGGCATCCCCAAGCAGTGCGCATCAACCGGGCCCGGGCCGGTTGCGTGCGAAGCGGCCATACAGCGCATACAGCACGAGCGTCGCGGCGAGCAGCAGGCCGCCCAGCGCGCACGCCATGCCCCAGTTGATCGTCACGTTCGTGAAGTACGCGACGTAGTAGCTGACCATCTGGTCGTTCGGCCCGCCCAGCAGCGCGGGCGTGATGTAGTAGCCGATCGCGAGGATGAACACCAGCAGCGCACCCGCGGCGACGCCCGGGTAGGTCTGCGGCACGTAGACGCGCCAGAACGCCGCGAACGGATGGCTGCCGAGCGACACCGCCGCGCGCTGGCAGGTGCGCGGAATGCCCTTCATCACGCTGTAGAGCGGCAGGATCATGAAGGGCAGCAGGATGTGCGTCATCGCGATGTATACGCCGGTCCGATTGAACAGCAGCGCGAGCGGCGCGTCGATGAGCCCAGCGCCGAGCAGCGCGCGGTTCACGAGCCCTTCGTTCTGCAGCAGCACGATCCATGCGGCCACCCGCACCAGCACCGAGGTCCAGAACGGAATCAGCACGACGATCATCACGAGGTTCGCGCGCCGCTCGGGCAAGGTCGAGATCCAGTAGGCGAGCGGATAGCCGAGCGCCAGCGCGAACAGCGTCACGGCGCAGCCGATCAGCAGCGTGCGGCCGAAGATCGCCAGATAGATCGACTGGTCGGGATCGGCGGGCGCGATCCGGCCGAAGCCGTCCTGCCGGTGATCGAGCGACGCGAGCAGGTAGAACGGCGAATAGCGGCCGCCGTTCTTCGCGATGACCTGCCAGTACGCGGGATCGCCCCAACGCGCATCGAGTTCGATCAGCTTCGCGCGCGCCTGCGCGGGCGCGAGCGCCCCGCCGCCGTCCGCCGCGAGCGGCATCGCGCGCGCGGTCTTCGCGACCAGCGAGCGATAGCCGGGAATCTCCGTGTTCAGGCGGCGCGCGAGCGCGCCCATCGCATCGCTGTCGGCCACCACCGCGAGGTCGGCGGCGAGCGCTCCGTAGGCCGCATCGCCGGGCGCCGCGCGGCGGTCCCAGCCCGCGAGCGCGGCGATGGTATGCGGCAGCGCCGTCGCGATCTCGGGGTTCTGCACCGCGCGCGTCAACAGCACGCCGATCGGCGCCACGAACACCAGCAACAAGAACACCGCGAGCGGCGCGACGAGCAGCAGCGCCAGCGCCCGCCGACGCGCGCCGGCAGCCTTCAGCTCGCGCTTGAGCGCGGGCGCCGAACCGTTCGGCCCGGTCGCGATCGTCATCGTATCCACTCTCCCCCTCCTGCCGGCGCGAGGCCGGCGACAGCGCGCGGCGCCCCGACGGGCAGCCCGCGCAACCGTTGACCGCGCACGGCGCGGCCGCGCCTACTTGCTCGCCCAGGCCGCGAAGCGCTGCTCGAGTTCGTCGCTGTGATCGGTCCAGAAGCCGATGTCCTGCAGCACCGCATGGCGGCCGTTGGCGGGCGAGTTCGGCAGGTTCGCGAGCGTCTTCGCATCGAGCGCGCGGATCGCCGCGACGTTCGCCGGACCGTAGGCGATGTGCTGCGCATAGGTCTGCTGCGGCTTCGGCGTCAGCGAATAGGCGATGTACTGCTCCGCGAGCGCCTTGTTCGGCGAGCCCTTCGGAATCGCCCAGTAATCGAGGTCGTAGATGCTGCCGCTCCATACGACCTTGAGGTTCTTGCCTTCCTTCTGCGCCGCGTCGATCCGGCCGTTGTACGCGGTCGACATCACCACGTCGCCCGCCACCAGGAACTGCGGCGGCTGCGCGCCCGCCTCCCACCACTGGATGTAGGGCTTCAGCTGGTCGAGCTTCCGGAACGCGCGGTCCTGGCCCGCCTTCGTGCCGAGCACCGCGTAGACGTCCTTCGGCGCGACGCCGTCCGCCATCAGCGCGAATTCGAGGTTGTAGCGCGCGCCCTTGCGCATGCCGCGCTTGCCCGGGAATTTCTTCACGTCCCAGAAATCGGCCCAGCCCGCGGGCGCGCCCTTCAGGCGGTCGGCGTTGTAGGCGAGCGCGGTGGACCAGACGAAGAAGCCGACCCCGCAGGTTTGCGGCGACTCGGGAATCAGGTCCGCTTTCTTCGCGATCCGGGCCCAGTCGAGCTTCTCGTAGAGCCCCTCGTCGCAGCCGCGATTCAGGTCGCCCGACTCGACCTCGACGACGTCCCAGTTCACGTGCTTCGCCTCGACCATCGCCTTCACCTTGGCCTGCTCGCCGTTGTACTCGACGGCCGTGACCCGGTTGCCGGTGGCTTGCTCGAACGGCTGGTTGAACGCGGCTTTCTGCGCATCGCCGTTCGCGCCGCCGAAGTTGACGACGGTCAGTTCGGCGGCGAACGCGGACGCGCCGCACGTGGCGAGCGCGAGCGCGACGGCCGCGCGGCGCGGCGCGAAGAATGCAGGCTTCATGGTGACTCCTCTGAGGACGGGTGACCGCGGGATGAATCGTGCGAGTGCGGCGAAAGCGCCCACGCGCCTACGCGAATACGCGCAGGTGTTCGGGCGCGAAGGCGAGCGCGACGGGCGCGCCCGGTGAAAAATCGTCGAGCGCGACGGCGCCGAGCGGCACCTTGACGACGCACTCGTCCTGCCCCGGCACCGCGCAGCGCATCCGCACGTGGTCGCCGAAATAAATCAGGCCGCGCGCCTCGCCGCTCAGCGCGTTATCGCGCGCGGAGCCGGCCGGCGCGATGCGCATCCGCTCGGGCCGGATGCACGCGACGGCGGGCGCGCCCGCGCGCACCGCGCCGACCGGGCTGCCGACGAGCCGCGTGCCGTCGTCGAGCTGCAGTTCGCAGCGTTCGCCGTCGACGCGCGCGACCGTGCCGCGCAGGCGGTTGCTGTCGCCGACGAAATTCGCGACGAACGCGTTGCACGGCGTCTCGTACAACCGATCGACGGTGTCGAGCTGCTGCACGACGCCCTTGTCGAACACCGCGACGCGATCCGACATCGTCAGCGCCTCGCCCTGGTCATGCGTCACGTACACGAAGGTCAGCCCGAGCTTTTCGTGCAGCGCCTTCAGTTCGTACTGCATGTGTTCGCGCAGTTGCTTGTCGAGCGCGCCGAGCGGCTCGTCCATCAGCACGAGCTTGGGCGCGAACACGAGCGCGCGCGCGAGCGCGATGCGCTGCTGCTGGCCGCCCGACAGCTGGGCCGGATGGCGCTTCGCGAACCGCTCCATCTGCACCATCCGCAGCGCGTCCGCGACGCGCGCCGCGCGCTCGGGCGCGGGCACCCGGCGCACCGCGAGCGGATAGGCGACGTTCTGCTCCACGCTCAGGTGCGGAAACAGCGCGTAGTTCTGGAACACCATGCCGATCTCGCGCTTGTGCGGCGGCACCCGGTTGAGCAACGCGCCGTCGAGGCGGATCTCGCCGCCCGTCGGGTATTCGAATCCCGCGAGCATCATCAGGCAGGTGGTCTTGCCGGAGCCGGACGGCCCGAGCAGGGTCAGGAATTCCCCACGGCGAATGTCGAGGTCGAGCGCCTTGACGACCAGCGTCTCGCCGTCGTAAGTCTTGCGCACGCCGCGAAAGCTGACGATCACATCATCGGTGGACATCGTGACTTCCCCTCTTCGTGCGCGGAACATTTTTGCGTTGCGTTTCACTATAAGACGGGCACGGTTCTACAATAGGGAGCCATTTCAATATTCCCGGTAGAACCACTTTGGACACCGTGATCCTTTCCGACTGGCTGACCACGCGGCTGGAACGCGGGTCCGCCGAACCGATGTACCGGCAGCTGCTGCGGCTGATGCAGCAGGCGATCCTGACGGGCGAGCTGGCTCCGGGCACCAAGCTGCCCAGCTCGCGCACGCTCGCGACCGATCTTGCGATCGCGCGCAACACGGTGCTGCACGTCTACGATCAGCTGACGGCCGAAGGCTACGTGCTGACCACGACGGGCAGCGGCACCTACGTCGCCGACACCCGCCCCGACGCCGCCGCGCTGCACGCGCCGGATGCCGCGCCGCCGCATCCCGACGATGCGCGCGCACGGCCCGGCGCGCGCGGCGGACTGTCGACGCGCGGCCGGCGGCTGATCGAGCACGCCGGGGTGTCGAGGCGGCAATGGGGCGCCTTCATGCCGGGCGTACCGGACGTCGCGGAATTCCCCGCGCGGACCTGGAGCCGGCTGCAGGCGCGGCTGTGGAAGGAAGCGAACCCGGACCTGCTGACCTACGCGCCCGGCGGCGGCTACCGGCCGCTGCGGCGCGCGCTGTCCGACTACCTGCGGGTCGCGCGCTCGGTCAAGTGCTCGCCCGACCAGGTGATCATCACGACCGGCATCCATCAGTCGATCGATCTCGCGGTGCGCCTGCTCGCCGACGTCGGCGACCGCGCGTGGGTGGAGGAGCCCTGCTACTGGGGCGCGCGCAGCGTGCTGCAGGCGGCCGGGCTGCACCTGTCGCCGGTGCCGGTCGACCAGGAGGGCCTCGCGCCGCGCGCGCACGACATGCAGGCGCCGCCGCGCCTCGCGCTCGTCACGCCGTCGCACCAGTACCCGCTCGGCATGGTGATGAGCCTCGCGCGGCGACGCATGCTGCTCGAATACGCGCGCCAGCACCAGTGCTGGATCATCGAGGACGACTACGACAGCGAATTCCGCTACGGCAGCCGTCCGCTCGCGTCACTGCAGGGGCTCGACGACGCCGGGCGCGTGATCTATGTCGGCAGTCTCGGCAAGATGCTGTTCCCCGGGCTGCGGCTCGGCTACATGGTCGTGCCCGAGCATCTCGTCGAGACCTTCCGGATCGGACTGTCCGAGCTGTATCGCGAGGGACAGCTGATGCAGCAGGCCGTGCTCGCCGAATTCATCCTGGACGGCCACCTGACCTCGCATGTCCGGCGCATGCGCGCGCTGTACGGCGAGCGTCGCCAATTGCTGATCGACGCGATCCGCGCGCGCTACGGCGAGGTGCTGCCGGTGATGGGAGACGAGGCGGGACTGCATCTGGTGCTGGGGCTGCCCGACCGCTGCGACGATCGACAGGTCACGCAGGCCGCGTTCGACGCGGGCGTGATCGTGCGGCCGCTGACCATCTACTACAGCCAGGCGGAGACCGCGCGCGCGGGGCTGCTGCTCGGGTACGCCTGCGTGCCGCACGCGCGCATCGCACCCGCGTTCGACACGCTCGCGCGCATCATCGACACCCACCTGATCCACACCTCGCCGCGCGCTGCCTGAAGCTCACTGCGCACGCGGCCCCGCGTCGCCGCCGCGATCGAGCGACGCCGCGCGCAGCGCTTCGCCCGGCTCGGTAAAGTAACGCTGCCGCAACTGCGCGAGCTGGGCGTCGCGGTCCTGCGGCGACAAGCCTTGCGCATCGAGCTGCGCGCGCGCCGCCGCGTAGTCGCGGTACTTCGCCTGCCATGCATCGTCGTCGCGCTGCATCTGCGCGACCCGCTCGGCCGCGGCCGGCCCGAGCGTCTGCGCGAGCTGCGCGCGCAATTCGTCGGGCGACGCGCCCGACTGCTGCAGGCGCGCGATCTGGCCGATCGCATCCTGCTGCTGCTTGATGCGCGCCTGCTCCGCGCGCTGCGCGGGCGACAGTTCCTGGTCGAGCGCCGCGAGGCGCGCCGTCTTCTGCGCCGGCGTGAGGTTCGGGTCCTGCGCGATCTTCAGGCGCGCGAGATCGTGGCGCTGCTGTTGCTGTTCCGCACCGAAGAACGGTTCGCTCCAGTCGCCCAGCGTGCGGCTCGCGAGCGACGCGCGCGCGTCGAGCGCGAGCCGCATCGCCCCCGTATCGAGCTTGTCCGGCACCCCGCCGCCATCGGGCAGGCGCGCCAGCTCGGCGAGATAACGGCCGTAGCGCTGCCATACGTCGAGCGCCTCCTGTTGCGCGGGCGAACCGTCGAGCTGCGCGGCGATCTCGCGCTTCACGAGCGCGTCGAGCTCCGCTGCCGTCAGGTCGCTCTGCGCGGCCAGACAATAGTCGAAGAAATCGCGCACGGCCCGCGACTTCGCCAGATGGCCTTGCGCGTCGAGCGGCAGGCGCGGCGCGCTGGAGCCCGCGAGCGACGCCGGCAGCGCGCCGGCCCCGCTCGCGCCGACGGCGGCGGCCGGCGGCGCGGACGCCGCCGCAACCACGTCGGACGCGGGCGTCGCCACCTGCGCGGGCGCCCGCGGCGCTGCCGCGAAATACCAGACCGCGCCCGCCGCGACGAGCCCCGCCACGCCATACAGCGCGCCCCGGCGCGCGGTCCCGCGACGATCACCCGGCATCGTTCACACGCCCTGGTTCTTGAGACGATTCGCGTGCGTGCGGATCACCGCGACCGGGTCCTCCGCATACGCGCCACGCACCCCGAGCAACTGGTTGATCTCGTCGAGGTGGTTCCACTTGTAGCTCGTGCTGAGCACCTGCCCGTACAGCGAGCTGCAACGCGACACCACGCCGTCGTTGGCGCCCGAGCCGCGGTTGACCATCACGGTGCCGGTGCCGAGCAGCGCGAGCGTCGACGGATCGGCGACGTTCGCCGGATCGACGAGCGGAATCGTGCTGGTATCGGTTGCGCCCGTCACGCCGAGCACCGAGAAGGTCGGCTGGATCGCGGTGCCGCCCCACGAATACAGCAGGTGGGTGTTGCCGCCGACGTTCTCGGTTGCCGCGCCGGTCTGGCAGGAGCCGGGCGCACCGAGGCCCACGCTCGGATAACTTTGATTGAAGCTCGCAGCCTGCGTGGTGGTCAGCGTCTGGAGCGCGGCGAGCGCGTCCTGGTTGGTGTTGTGCGTGCTGCTCGTCAGAATGCCGAACACATTGACGAAGGCCGCGAGCACCGTCGACGAGATGCCGGTCGGATCGACCTTGAGCAGGTTCTGCACGAAGTCGGCGAATTCGGAGCCGCGATGCGGCGTGCCGATCGTCGTGACCGATGCGACCAGTTGAGGCGCGACCGCCGCGACATAGCGCGACGTCAGGCCGCCCTGGCTGTGGCCGACCAGATTGACCTTGGTCGCGCCGGTGGCCGCGAGCACCTGCTTCACGTAGGCGAGCAGCTGTTCGCCGCGCCCGTTCGGGCCATCGTCGCTCTGGAAGCCGGACAGGTTCGCCACGTAGACGGTCGCGCCGTGCGATTGCAGGTCTTCCTGGATGCCATACCAATACGGGAGGACGCCCACGTACTTGTCGGTGCCCGTCAAGCCGTGCACGAGGATGATCGGGTAACGCGTCGCCGCGTAGTTGTCCGTCGCCGTCGCCGCCACCGCCGCCTGCGGCGCCGCCAGCGACAGCAATGCCGTGATCCCTGCCGCCGGCGCCGCGCTCATCGCACACGCCATCACACCCGCCACCACCCTCGAACGCATCGATCTGGCCATCTTCGTCTCCTTATGTGTAGGGATGTTGCCCTGTACGGCGCGCCCGGATGCGTTGCTTGACAGAGTTTGACGATTAAAACGAACGCCCGTGCGCCGACTGACGGAGTGAAGCACACCTAATGATCATTTGTCGCGTTTAGAACGGGATTTCTAATACTCTTGACGACGTGGACGGCGCCCGGCGGGGCGCCGTCCACCATGACGCATGCTGCGCCGCGGCGTCAGCCTGCGCGATCGTCACATGCGGGTGCTCAGGCGCACCCATGCGATGCGCCCGGGCTCCATCACCGGCGCGTTGGCCGGATAACCGAAGCCCGCGTTGCCGGCCAGGTTCAGGTGCTCCGCATAAGCCTTGTCGAGCACGTTGTCGATGCCGATCGACAGTTGCGCCGCCTTGTTGATCCGATACTGCGCATGCAGCGACAGCACGCCGAAGCCGGCGCTCGGCCCGAAGTCCCGGCCCACCACGTTGCCCTCGTTCAGGGCATAGCGACGCTGCGGCGCAACAACGCGCCACAGGCCGCCTGCCGACCATGCGCCGCGCGTGTACTCGGCGGCGAAGCGCGCCTCGAGCGGCGGCATCTGCGGCAGCGGGTCACCGCTCGTCGCATTGCGGCCCCACGCGTAGGCGAGCGAGGTCTCGAAGCGCCACGGCGCGACCGGCCGCCACGACGCGCCCAGTTCGCCGCCCATGACCTGCGCGTTGACGTTGGTCGCGCGGCTGGTCGGGCCCATCATGCCCGCCGCGTAGTCGAACAGGATGAAGTCCTGCACATAGCCCGCGTACGCGGATACCCAGGTGTCGAGCCGATCGCCCTTGTATTGCGCGCCGACGTCGAGCTGGGTCGTCCGCTCCGGCTTGATCGCCGAGAACGCGTTCACGCTCCCGGCCGGGCCGCGCTTGGCCGAGAACAGTTCCCAGTAATCCGGGAAGCGCTCGGTATGGCCGACGCCCGCATACCAGGTGACGGGCAGCGCGGCGAGATCGCGCTCGTAGCGGATGAAGCCGCTCGGCAGCACGCGCGTGCGATCGTCGTCGAAGGTCGGATTGGCCATCGTCATCTTCATGCCGCTCATCGCCGCGCGCTTGTCGCGCGCGCTCGCGTAGTCGAGCCGCGCGCCGCCGATCACGCGCGAACGCTCGTCGGCATACCACGTCAGTTCGCCGAACGCGCCCAGGTTCCACATGTTCGCCTGCGGATTCCACGGCTTGTCGCCGTAGTTCTGCCGCCCCATCGCGCCGCGCGAGTCGAGCCGGTTCGACTGCGCATCGACGCCGGTCACGAGCTTGAAATCGTCCGCGAAGCGCAGCGTCGCGGCCACCCGCCCGCCCAGCGTGCGCCGCCGCACCTCCGAGGCCATCCGCATCGGCATGCTGCTGGTCGGATCCGGACTGCGCAGCGTGTAGTTGTCCATCACGTGATCGGCTTCGTTGTAGAAGACCTGCGCCTCGATGCGCTCGAGCACCTTGCCGATATGCTTTTTCTCGAAGCGCAGGCCGAAGGTCTCGCGTCGGAAGTGCGCGCCGTCCATGCCGCGCCCCGCGTAGCGCGCGTAGCCGTCGCCCGTGCCCGCCGTTAATTCGAGGCGGGTATTGTCGTCGGGCGTCCAGCCGAGCGCCGCGTCGGCGTTCCACTTGTCCCATTGCGACGGCACCGTATCGCCGTTGCCGTCCTTGTAGTCCTGCGAATGCGCGTGATTGGCCGTGACCCGGCCGTAGAAATCGGGCGTGCCCGCGGTGACGTCGAGGTTCTGGTCGTTGCGCCCGAACGAGCCGCCCACCAGGCTGCCGTCGAACCGCATGCCGGGCGCCTTGAAGCGCGGCGTCACGCGCTCGAACAACACCGTGCCCGCCGATGCGCCGGGACCGTACAGCACGGTCTGCGGGCCCTTGACCACGGTCACCTTGTCGTAGCTTTCCGGCGCGATGTAGGACGTCGGCGCATCCATGCGGCCGGGACACGCGCCCAGCATCGACATGCCGTTCGCGACCACGTTCAGCCGCGATCCGAACATGCCGCGCAGCACGAGATCGCCGTTGGTGCCGCCGCTGCGGATCGCGGCGAAGCCCGGGATGGTCTTCAGATAGTCCGCGCCGTCGCTCGCGGGCAAGGGCTGGCGCGGCGTCTTCGGATCAGTGACGACCACGAGCGGCGTCACGTCGGGCGACGCGACCACCTCGATGGTGGGCGACACGGGTGCTTCGACGAGCGGCGCGTCGGCGTGCACATGCGCGGCCGGCGCGGGCGCGGCCGGCGGGACTTGCGCGGCGGCCGGCGCGGCGTGGAAGGCGCCTGCGGCGAGCGCCGGCATCGTCGCGCCGAGCAGTCGGCGATAACGGCGCGAAGCGGTCGCGCCAGCCGTGCGCGTACCGCGCGAGGATTTGATAGACATGAATCGACACCCAAAAGTATCCCCGCCGCGCGATGCGTGCATCGAACGGATACGGGGCTGCATGAACGAAAAACGGGAAACGTGTCAGGCAGTTTCGGGTGGCGCACGCGCCTGGGCGCGCCGATAGGCGAATTCGCGCGGTACGACGCCGGCGGGGTTCGCCAGCACGCCGCCGGCCGGTAGCGATGCCGCGCGCGCGCCCGGCGTCGCCCCGCCCAGCGCGGGGGTGTGCGCGAAGAATGCGCAATAGCCGCACGCATCGAGATGCAGCGCATGATGCGCGCCCATCGGGGCGGGCTCGCCTTCGTGCCCGGTGCCGCAGACCACCGCGTCGGGCAGCGCATGCGCGCGCAGGCTCGCCTGCGAGACGAGCGGCGCGACGACCGCGAGCCAGATCGCCAGCATGCCGAGCCAGACGGTCAGTTTGCGAAAGCGATACGGCATCGGCGGCGGCTAATGGAGGGAAGGTGTAAAGCAGCCGGAATGGTACAGAAAGGATGCGCCGCTGCACAGGGCCCGGGCGCGCGCCGCGCGACATGGTTGCCGGGACAACCAAGTCGCGCGGGCGTGGCGGCCGGGGAACTAGAACGTCATGCGACGCAAGGTCGCATCGCGCTTGATGAAGTGATGCCAGAGCGCCGCGAGCGCGTGCAGGCCGATCACGTAGTAGAACAGGTTGCCGATGAACAGATGGGCGGCCTTGGCCGCCGGCCGCAGCGCGGGGTTCGGCTCGAACAGCGTCAGCGACGCGTTGATCCATACGAGCGGCACCGGCTTGCCGCCC
Organism: Burkholderia sp. GW821-FHT14F03; assembly: GCF_058803765.1. Taxonomy (NCBI): domain Bacteria; kingdom Pseudomonadati; phylum Pseudomonadota; class Betaproteobacteria; order Burkholderiales; family Burkholderiaceae; genus Burkholderia; species Burkholderia sp. GW821-FHT14F03. Next base: position 48,854 of record NZ_JBXAPG010000019.1, on the reverse strand, counting down.
AGGTTGACGAACAGGATGCCGAGCAGTGGCTGAACGAGGATGAACAGGTAGAGCGCGACGTGCACGAGCCGCGACAGCCAGATGAGCGGCGCGGGCTGCGGCAGCGGCGCGGGCGCGCGGCTCGCGAAGCGCCACAGGACGCGCAGTATCGACAGCCCGAGCACGAGCATCCCGGCGCAGAAATGCACGTTGGTCCAGAACGTGCGGCTGTCGCTGCCCTTCGGCCCGCGGATCTCGATCGCGAGATAGGCGAGCGCGACCAGCAGCACGATGGCCCAGTGAAAGAAGATGGCAGGCGGGGTGTAGCGCTGAGGCTTCGCAAGGATCGGCTTCATGGCGGGCTCGTGGTGCGTATGGGGGAATGGGCAACCGGCGGCGTGGCCGGACCTCGGCCCCGATTGTAGCGAGCCCGCGCGCCGGATTCGCATGGATTCGTCAGATTTTGCGCAGCTTGCGCGCCGCCCTGCGCGCCGCCCGCCGAAAATCGCCGCGAGGCCCTGACGGATGCGCTATTCTCGACAAGTCAGCCTGCCCGTCGCGCGGCCCCGCCCTCTCGATCGCCCCATGGAAGCCGCATGAACAAGACCACCTTCGTCACCGCCTACCGGGTGCTGGCCGGGGCTCTGATCCTGTCCGCGACCGGCTACAGCATCGCACTGAAATGGGGCTTCCCCACCTTCAGCCTCAGCAACTTCTTCAGCTATTTCACCCAGCTCAGCAACCTGTACGCCGCCGCCGTGCTGCTGGCGGGGCTGTGGTTCGCGCGCCGTCCGCCCGCGCCGTTCTACGAATCCGCGCGCGGCGCGGCGGTGCTGTACATGTCGATCACCGGCATCGTCTACGAAGTGCTGCTCGCGCACGCCGACTCGCTCGTGCATGGCACGCCAACCTACAGCAACTGGATCCTGCACCGGATCATGCCGGTCGCGCTGCTGCTCGACTGGCTCTACCTCGCGCCCCGCACCCGGCTCGACTGGACCCACATGCTGCGCTGGCTCGCGTTCCCGATCGCCTATCTCGTCTATACGCTGGTGCGCGGGCCGCTCGTCGACTGGTATCCGTATCCGTTCGTCGATCCGCGCCCTCACGGCTACCTGAACGTCGCCGCGCACTGTGGCGCGATCACGATCGGCGGCATCGCGTTCGCCGCGCTGGTGGTCTGACTCGGCAACCGGCCGCGCGGCGCGCGGGCGATCCGCATCGGCGGCGCCTAGCGCCCGGCCGCCGCGCTCAGCCGCCGTTGCGCGGCAGGAAGCCGAGCGGATCCACCGGCTTGCCGTTCTGGCGCACCTCGAATTCGAAGCTCGCGCGGCCGCCGGCATCCGTGGCCATTTCCGCGACCGGCTGCCCGGCGCTCACGGCGTCGCCTTCGTTGACGAGCAGTTTGCCCGCATGGCCGTAGGCGGTGATGAGGCCGTTCTCGTGCTTCACGATCACGAGCGGCCCATAGGCCGCGACGCCCGTGCCCGCATAGACCACGCGCCCGGCCGCGGCTGCGCGCACGGTCCGGTCGCCGCCGCGTGCGGTGATCACGATGCCCTGGTTCTTGCCGCCGGCGAAGCCCGACGTGACCGCGCCCTGCGCAGGCCAGGCCAGCGCCGCCGGCGCGGATGGCGCGGGCGCGGGCGCGAGCGACGTGATCGCGGGCGGCGGCGCGACCCGCAGCACCTGGCCGGGCGCGACCATGTCCGTCACCGCGAGATGATTCCAGTACGCGACATCCTGCGGACGCTGGCCGAACGCGGTGGCGATGCCGCCCAGCGTATCGCCGGGGTTCACGCGGTAGTAGCCGGCCATCACGCCGGAGGCGGATGACGGCGACGGCGTCGCGCGCGCGGCAGGCTGCCACGAATCGGTCCAGGGCGTCATCGTGCAGCCGGCCGCCAGCACCATGCCCGCCGCCGCAGCCAGCATGCACGCGACGCGGCCCGCGTCCTGATAGGTCATGAAGCGCGTTTTTATCAAGCAAACCTCCGTTGGTTTCCGATCGGCGCGGTCGCCGCGCGTCGCACCGGTTCGCCACAGCGGCGTCCTCTGGGACCCCGGAAAGCGCACGAGGTTTCCCGCGCACGCCTCGCGCCGCCGGGATGGCCGCTGTCCGGCGGCTCGGGTTCGCGGCCGACGCATCTCGCGTCGCCGGGCGCGGCGCCCTGGATCGGCGCCACGAAATCGACCCGCCACGGCTCGGCCGTGCACAACGACAGCCGCGGGGTGAGCGTGACCGACGCCCGGAGGCGTAACGACAACCCTGGCCCCATGCCCGACGGATGGTACTCGCTGAAACGGGATTACGGAACACGGCGACGCAGTCGCCCCGGTGCCAGCGGCAACCTTCTTGTCTCGAACGCTATCCGCGCGACGGCGCGTGCGTTGTCATTCCGTCAACGGGAACGCATGCGACGGAAACCCGTGAAACGGTCGCAGGCGCGCCGACGCAATCCGCCTTTCGCCGCGACGACCAACGTGCCGTTCGTGCCCGGACGGATGCACCCAAGCAAACAGCCCACGGCTCCGTCGTACGGAACCGTGGGCTGCTCGGGGTGACGTCAGGCTGGTGTCGCGTCAGGCGTGAGCGCCTGGTGCGACCGTACCGCGCGGTCAATCAGTGACCCTTGTAAACCGGCGCGCCGTCGGCGATACGCTTCACCTTGGCCGGTGCGCCTGCTTCGGCGGCGGCGGCGGGCTGTGCGCCATAACCGCTGGTATCGGCGTTCGCCACGCTTTGTTGCGGGTGGATGCGGGCTTCCGCGGCCTGGATTTCGGTCGGGTAGTTCACCCGGTCGTTGCTCGGGTTGTAGCCGGCCGCGCGCAGTTGCGTCAGTTCAGCCTGCACCTGGGCGCGGGTCACCGGGCCATTCGCTTGTTGAGCGAACGAAACGGCGGGGACAGCGAAGACAGCAGCGGTAGCGACAGCAGCGATAAGCGATTTCATGATCAAACCTCCGTGACCTTCTTGTTCGCCGCACACACCATTGTCTGCAGCGATTGACTACAGTCTAGCCATCCGGTCACCTAGGGAAAACCATGTATCGACGAAAACTCTGTTTCCTCGGCGATAACAATCGAAGATCCATTCGCCCAAAACCCTACTAATAGAATAGATACTTGCAACAATTACCGCCGAGCGCCATGCCGTGTTACGACCAGTTCGCGTGGAAGCTGCCCGGCTTGTCGGTGCGCTCGAACGTGTGCGCGCCGAAGAAATCGCGCTGCGCCTGCACCAGGTTCGCGGGCAGGCGGGCCGAACGATAGCTGTCGAAGTACGCGATCGCCGACGCGAACGCCGGCACCGGCACGCCGGCCTTCACCGCGGCGATCACCACGTCGCGCAGCGCGGACTGGTAGTTGGCGGCGATGTCCTGGAAGTACGGATCGAGCAGCAGATTCGCCAATCCCGGCGCCTTCACGTACGCGTCGGTGATTTTTTGCAGGAACCGCGCACGGATAATGCAGCCTGCGCGGAAGATCTTCGCGATCGTCCCGAGATCCAGGCTCCAGCCGTATTCCTTCGAGGCCGTGTCGAGCTGCGCGAAACCTTGCGCGTACGAAATCACCTTGCTGAAGTACAGCGCGCGGCGCACCGCCTCGACGAATGCCGCGCGGTCGCCCTCGATGGGCGCGGGCGCCGGGCCGCTCAGCACCTTGCTCGCCGCGACGCGCTGCTCCTTCAGCGACGACAGCACGCGCGCGAACACCGATTCCGTGATCAGCGGCAGCGGCACGCCGAGATCGAGCGCGTTCTGGCTCGTCCACTTGCCGGTGCCCTTCTGCGCGGCGCGGTCGAGAATCACGTCGACCAGATGCTGGCCCGTCTCGTCGTCCTTCTTGGCGAAGATCTTCGCGGTGATCTCCATCAGGTAGCTGTCCAGCTCGCCCTGATTCCAGTCGGTGTACACCCGGCCCAGTTCCTCGTTCGTCAGCCCCGCGACCTGCTTGAGCACCGCGTAGCTCTCGGCGATCAGCTGCATGTCGCCGTACTCGATGCCGTTGTGAACCATCTTCACGTAGTGGCCCGCGCCGTCCGGGCCCATATAGGCGACGCAGGGCTCGCCGTCCGCCGGCGCCTTCGCGGCGATCTGCTTGAGGATCGGCTCGACGAGATCGTAGGCGTCGCGCTGGCCGCCCGGCATGATAGACGGGCCGTGCAACGCGCCCTCCTCGCCGCCCGACACGCCGGTGCCGATGAAATGCAGGCCCGATTGCGCCAGCTCCTGGTTGCGGCGAACGGTGTCGGTGAAATGCGTGTTGCCGCCGTCGATCAGCACGTCGCCCTTCGCGAGCAGCGGCTTGAGCGCCGCGATGGTCGCGTCGGTCGCGGCGCCCGCCTTCACCATCATCAGGATCCGACGCGGCGTTTCGAGCGATGCGACGAACTCCTCGAGCGAGTACGTCGGGACGAGCTTGCGGTCGGGAAATTCGGCGATCAGTTCATCGGTCTTCTCGCGGCTGCGGTTGTAGACCGACACCGCATAACCCCGGCTCTCGATATTCAAGGCCAGATTGCGACCCATCACCGCCAGTCCGACCACACCGATTGCTTGCTTGCCCATTATTCAATTCTCCGGATAAAAACAGGGCGCGACCCACTCGAGCCGCGCGCACAGGCGAAAGGATAAGGGAAACTGCGGAGCAGCGCTGCTTTGGGTCACGCGCCGCGGTGCGCCGGCAGCCGCCGGAATACCACGCAGAAGTTGTTCGCGGGCATCGGAATGGCCGCGTCGAACGCGAAGCCGGCCGCGTCGCCGAGCGCGACGACCGCTTCCAGATCGCGCACGCCCCAGGCCGGATCGCGCTCGCGCAACTGCGCGTCGAAGGCCGCGTTGGAGGGCGCCGTATGCGCGCCCGCGCGCCGGAACGGGCCGTACAGCACCAGCGGGGCGCCCGCGCCGGGCAGCACGCGCGCCGCGCCCGCGAACAGGCCCTCGGCCGCGCGCCACGGCGCGATATGGATCATGTTGCAGCACACGAGCGCGTCCGCGGACGCGAGCGGCCACGACGTCTCGCACACGTCGAGCGCGAGCGGCGCGCGCAGGTTCGACAGCGCCGCCTGCGCCGCCCATGCGGCAACCGACGCGCGCGCGGCCGGATCCGCATCGCTGGGCTGCCAGGCGAGCGTCGGCAGCGCGGCGGCGAAATGCACCGCGTGCTGCCCCGTGCCGCTCGCTATTTCGAGCACGGTGCCATGCGCGGGCAGGATCTCGCGCAGCACCGCGAGGATCGGCTCGCGATTGCGCTCGGCGGCGGGCGACCACTGCCGCGCCGCATCGCCGCCGGCGGGAAGATGAGGGGCGGTCGTCATGGATTCTCCGTGTCGTCGTTCAGCGCCGCGCCGATGCGCTCGGCCAGCGCGGCGAGCATCGCACCGCATGGGGCGTCGACCTTCAGCGCCAGCAGCGGATCGGCACGCGTGCGCCCGAGGTTGAGCGCCGCGATCGGCTTGCGCTGCTGTTCGGCCCAGACGCAGAAGCGATAGCCGGAATACACCATCAGCGACGATCCGACGACCAGCATCGCATCGGCCGACGCGAGCGCATCGGCCGCGGCCGTCACGCGCTCGCGCGGCACGCTTTCGCCGAAAAACACCACGGCGGGCTTCAGCATGCCGCCGCATCGCGTACACGCCGGCACATGGAACGTGTCGAGCGCCGCCCATTCGAGGTGCGCGTCGCCGTCGGCGGCGGGTTCGGCCTCCGCCTCCAGCAGCGCCGGATTGTCGGCTTCCAGTTTCAGCTGGATCGCTGCCCGCGCGTGGTGCGCGCCGCAGGCGAGACAGGTCACGCCGTCGATTCCGCCGTGCAGCTCGATCACGTCGCGGCTGCCCGCGCGTTGATGCAGGCCATCGACGTTCTGCGTGACGAGCCGCGCGATCCGCCCGGTGTCGGCGAGCGCCGCCAGCGCGCGATGCGAGGCATTCGGCCGCGCACGGCCGACCACCGGCCAGCCCAGCATGCTGCGCGCCCAATAGCGCCGCCGCGCGTGTTCGGAGCCGAGAAATTCCTGCAGCTGGATCGGTTGCGAGCGCATCCATCGGCCTTCGCCGTCGCGATAGCCGGGAATGCCGGATTCGGTGCTGATGCCCGCGCCACTCAGCACGAACAGGCGCGGATGACGCTCGACGAACGCATGCAGCGCGTCGAGCGACTCGGCATCGGGGACGGCGCGCGCCGCATCGGCGACGCGCGGTAAAGCAGGATCGGTCATGGCAACGAGGGTTCGTCCGGCAGGATCAGCCGCTCCGGAACGTGCGCGGCCTTCCTGCGTGCCGCCACATAATACAGAAGCCCGGGCACGACGAGGCCGATGATCCACGAGATATCGGTGCCGCCCAGACGCTCGACGAGCGCGCCGGTGTAGAAATGCGTCGACAGGAACGGCATCTGCACCAGCACGCCGATCACGTAGATCGCCACCCCGGGCACGTTCCAGCGCCCATAGCGTCCATTCGGATCGTACAGCGCCGGCACGTCGTAGCGCTCCTTCGTCACGCAGTAGAAATCAACCAGGTTGATCGCGCTCCACGGCGTGAAGAACGCGAGCAGGAACAGGATGAACGCGGAAAACTCCTTGAGGAACGCATGGCGGCCCGCGAGCGCGAGCCATGCGACCGCCACCACCATCGTCAGCACATAGGCCATGCGCGCGCGCAGCGAGATCTGGTTGCGGCCGGAGAAGCCCGTCGCGATCGTCGCGATCGACATCACGCTGCCGTACGCGTTGAGCGTCGTGATCGTCAGCTTGCCGAACGCGATCGCGAAATAAAGCGCGGCCGCCGCCGCGCCGCTCGCGCCGAGGCTCACGATGAAGCGCACCTCATGGCCGGCGAACTGCTGCCCGGCGAGCGCCGCCGCGAAGACGCCGAACACCATCGACGCCTGCGCGCCGAGCACCGAGCCGAGCCCGACCGCCCAGAACGTGCGGCGCGGGGGCGTCGTGCGCGGCAGGTAGCGCGAATAATCGGCGACGTAGGGGCCGTAGGCGATCTGCCACGACGCGGACAGCGACACCGCGAGCAGGAAGTTCGGCAGCGTGAACGCGCGGATCGCAAGCAGCGCGCCGATATCGTGACCGGACAGCAGGCGCGTGAACATGTAGACGAACGCCACGACGCCGACCAGGCTCGACACGCGGCCGAGCGCATGGATCATCCGATAGCCGAACACCGCGAGCACCACGACGACCGAGATGAACGCGAGAATGCCCGCCGCGTCGTCGATGCCGAACAGCTGGGCAAGCGCCTGCCCCGCGAGCACGGTGCCGCTCGCGGAGAAGCCGACGTACATCAGGCACACCAGCACGAGCGGGATCACCGCGCCGTACACGCCGAACTGCACGCGGCTCGAGATCATCTGCGGCAGGCCGAGCTGCGGCCCCTGCGCGCCGTGCAGCGCCATCACCGCGCCGCCCAGCATCTGGCCCAATGCAAGGCCGATCAGCGACCAGAACACATCGCCGCCCAAGACGACCGCGAGCGCGCCCGTGACGATCGCCGTGATCTGAAGATTCGCGCCGAGCCACAGCGTGAACTGGCTCGACAGCCTGCCATGACGCTCGTGGTCCGGAATGTAATCGATGGTGCGGCGCTCGCGCAGCGGGCGGCGGGTCGGAGCGGGAGAATTGGGCATGGCGTCGAGTGGGTAGTGGCAACGGTTCCGGACACCACCCTAATCGCGTCAAATTGTATAGACAACCGAAATGACGTCCGGGTTTACGCTCGTGGTTGGTTCAGCCCCGACACGAGGGCGACTGCGCATGCGCGCCGGATCGCAACCCGCATGGATTCTCAAAAAATTGTGGCAATGCAGCCGACTGGCACGCCGAATGACAGGCGCTTCGGTCAGCGAGGAACGGGCGACGCGTTCGGAACATACGGACTTCGCGATGCGGCGAATGGGAAATGCATGTGCCTCATATAAGTGCCGACAGCATGCAAATCCGCCCGCGGGGAAGCCATCGCGAAGTCAACAAATGTTAGCGAAGCCTGTAGCCGGCAAGGTGCGTCTATACTCCGGCATCGCCGTGACGCGATGCACATATCAAATATTATTTCCCTGACGAATTTCGTTCCGTTGCAGTTGCGCAAGCGCACTGACGCTGGGCATATGCCCGAATACGCGCGAGATGCCGCGAGTGGAAATCCTTATATCGATGCAATTTATTATGCGTAAAGCAAAACACTTTCTGATGATCGGGTTTGCGATGTTCGTTGCAAGCTCAAGTGTCGCCTGGGCTTTTTCGCCGCTGTCCAAAAGCGAGGCCGGGCGAGTCGTCAAAAATTTCTGCGGGAAAATTGTCACTGCGAAATCAGCAATGGATTCCGCTGATCCGCCTGGAATCTATCGACAGGTCCTGACCTCGGAAGCAGCGGATCTATACAGTCGCGCAGTGGCCAGAAGCGCAGCGGTACAGGCTGCGACTGGTGGCAAACCCGAAATGGGAGACCAAGTCTGGACAAGCGTATCCGATGCAGCGTCCACCTGCTTGTTGGGATCGGTTTCCGGCACGCGGAGTCATCCTGAAGTCGAGATCCGTTATGTCTTGGTTGGCGATACCAGGCCAAGCGTGACCAATGTGCTCGTTTTAAAGAAAGAGCTCGGCGAGTGGAAAATCGATGACATCCGCTACGACAATAGTGGCACGTCGGGGCTGCGGTACAGGCTGGTACGGGCGATTTCAGAGCCGATATCCGTGTCACGGCAACCAATGAAGCAATAAGATCGGAACCTTACCGGGTACGTCTTAGAACAGGTGCGTCTCCTGCATACGCTGCGAATTCGGGGCGGCAGATCACGCCGTCTCGGCTTCGATGGAAGCCATGCGATACGAAGTTGCACCTTCAGCGGTGACGCGATCGACTACAGGGCCGAGGTCGGTGGCATACAGGATCGCAACAGTCAGTGGTCGGCGATCAGATAGGACTGAAAACATATATTCGGCCCGCGATACGCCGGTGGTGTGCCGGCGTTCATTCCGTCTGGCCGGCATGGACACACAGACACTTTCGCATTTAATTGCGAAGGAAATATCCGGGCCTGACGGAGACGACGTCCGATCGCCGTGGGTTCGCAACGCCCTGCGATCAGGGCCGCCAGCTATTCCTACCTTGCCCTGAAACCACACATTTCGGCGCCGCCGGCCCACCTTCCGCATTGCACGACCATGCCATCCGTCCGTGCCGATTTGCCCAGGCGAGTCATGCCGGATTTCGTTTGACATGATCCCTCTATTTCTTTTTCGATTCGCAAACGATTTCCTCTATTTATCGCCTTTGACACCGACTGTATCGCCGCTATACTTCGCCACGCATCCCTTCCTCGTGCCAAAGGATTTGATGCCAGAAGGCCCCGGTCGCAAAAGCGGTCGGGGCCTTCGCCCTGTGGCCGCGTGACTGCGCGGCGCATCGCGCGGCGCGCCGACCATGCAGGCCCCGCGATCCGCCCGATACGGATTCGGACGCGCGCCGCGATGCGCGTTCGCCCGGCCGCGAATCCGCGCTAGCATGACGCTTTCGCCACCGCGCCCCACCGACGAGCCATCCGTGCTGTTCGACCCCGCCCGCCACGAACCGCTGATCGACGCCGCCTGGGATCCGACAGCGGCCATCGACCTGATCCGGCACATCGTCGCCGATACCGAGGCGCGCTTCGACGCGCAAGCCTATTGGCCCGTCCATCCGCTCGACGCGGATCCGGGCGACGATACGCCCAGCCTCACGCCGCTCTATCACGGCGCATGCGGAACGAGTTGGGCGCTCGGCCATTTCGCCGCGCGGGGCATCGGCGCGACCCGCGCGACCGAGGGCGCACATCTCGCGACACTGCTCGCGCGCAATCGCACCTGGCTTTCAGCCGAACCCGACGCACCGGCGGCGTCGTACCTGATGGGCGACACGCCGATTCTGATGCTCGAGTACGCGCACCGCCCCCGCCCTGAACTCGCGGACCAGCTGGCGGTGCTGATCGCATCGAATCACGCGCATCCCACGCGCGAACTGATGTGGGGTGCGCCCGGCACGCTGCTCGCGGCGCGCTTCCTGCATGCGCGCACCGGCGAAGCGCGCTGGGCCGAACTGTTCAGGCAAGGGGCGGACGCGCTGTGGGATGTGCTGCAATGGTGCCCCGAACACGCGTGCCATTACTGGGTGCACGAGTTGTATGGACGCCGCGCGAGCTATCTCGGCGGTGCGCATGGCTTCGTCGCGACGGCCGTACCGCTGATCGCCGGACGCCGTCTGCTGGGCGACGAGCGCTGGCGGCGCTGGGAAGCCTGCATCGTGAACACCGTGCAGCGCGCGGCGCGCATCGAGGACGGGCACGCGAACTGGCCCGTCCGCCTTCACGCGCAGCCGGGTGCGGCAACGCCCTGGATGATGCAGTTCTGCCACGGCGCGCCGGGATTCGTGATCTGCCTCGCCCGGATGCCCGGCGATGCGCTCGATCCGCTGCTGCAGGCCGCGGGTGAAGCGATCTGGGCGGCCGGACCGCTGACGAAGGGCTCGAATCTGTGCCACGGCACGGGCGGCAACGGCTATGCGTTTCTCGCGCTTCATCGGCGAACGGGCGATCCGATGTGGCTGGCGCGTGCGCGCGCCTTCGCGATGCACGGGATCGCGCAGACCCGCGCGGCCGAGCGCAAGTATGGTCAGTTGCGCTACGCATTATGGACGGGCGACCCCGGCTTCGCCGTCTATCTGTGGGATTGCCTGCACGGCACCGCGTCGTTTCCGACGCTCGACGTGTTCTGGTAAAGGGCCGCGCGATGCCGCACTCTCAGCAGCGGGCCGGCGATTGGAGTTAGACTATTTCGCATGGACACATGCCGTTACTGCAACAAGATTCGCGACGAATGGGACTGCCATGGCGAAGCCTGCCGGCGCGCGATCGCCCGCGCGGTCGAACGGCAGCGCGCGGGGCTGCCGATGGTGCCGCAGGTCATCCGCAACGAAGTCCCTCCCAACGCCACCACCACCGAGGTGATCGTCGTATTGTCGCGCCAACGGCTGCGCGCGCGGCGCGGCAACGAGGAACGACGGGAGCGGAAGGAAGCGGAGGATGGCGGGATGGAGCGCTGATCCCTGCGCCGGGGCCCGACCGTGAAATAGGTTCCAAATGGGCCCCGCACGAGCGGCCGGCGCCGCCGCGCCGAAAAAAAACTCCGTCATCGAAGTACATGACGGAGTCAGCAGTGCAAGGCACGAGGATTGTGTAACCTTGCGAGGTGCATGGTCAGGGAGGCGGGCTGTGCCCGCAATGCCTCCGGCGGGGATATGTAGGCCAGCACACATATCGTCGCTGCGCAGGTGCCGCCCACCCGCCGAAATCGCCTGGCATCGCCCCTCGGCCGCGCCCTGTTCAGGCCGTCCGGATGACATCGGGGAATTCAGGCCTCGCCCGCACAAACAAGGCCGTCGGCATGGGCGATACACACATCCGTGTGCGCACCATGCTCGCGGTGTTGCGCCGCGACATCAGCGGCATCCCGGCGTGTCCGCACGAATGGCGCAGACATATCCCTGCAGCGCCCTCAGTTTGTCGATCTGTTCGTCGTCGTCGCCGGCGACCCCGAAAACGCGCTCCGCAACCGTTCGGTCGAGGTCAGCGTAGGCGGCGGTGTCATCGCCCATGCCGGCGGCGCCGGCAGCGCGACTGCCGGGCACGCCGTCGCGAGCGGTTGAGCAGGCCGAGACGGCGATGCGCAACCGCTCAGCGCCAGTATCGAGCCCAGCACGATAGTTCCGATTGTCGAGTTCATGGGTCATGCGTTCCTGCGTGAGTTGCGCATCGACGGTCGCGACTTGCTTCGCGGCGGCGTCTCGCGCTGTGACCGCGCGCTGCTCGTTGATCAGCGCGGCCTGATTGAGCGTATTCAGCTCGCTTGCGTGACGACGCGCGTCGTCGGCGCGCGCCGCCTGTTCCTGCGCCAGCCGGCGCGCGCCGCTCTGATGCGCGAGCCCCGCGCCGAGCGCCGCGCCGAGACAGGCGACAAGCAGGTAGCGCCAGATAGGCGCGAGAAGGTTCATGGGGGAGCCAGGATGGTGAAGGAAGGGGGTGCGCGCACGCCGTCGATTTCGTGCGGCGCGCGTTCATTGCGCCGAGCCGGGCAATGGGTATCCGCTCGAATAGCGGCAGACAGCCAAGCGCCGGTCAGTGCGCGCGCCAGTTCGCCCCATTGCAATAGGCCGGCACGGACATCGCGCCGCCGCCTGTCAACGTATTGTCGTAAGTGGGCGATGCCGCGTCGGAAACGGCATACACGAGCCCTCTCGACGCGCCGTTGCATGCGGGCAATGCCGCAACGGTCGTCACCGGCAGTCGAATCCCGCCGTTGGTCACGACCCGGCCCGATCCCTTCGGCGCCAACACGACGTCGACGTCGTTGGCCGCGCCATTCGCGGACAAGGTTGGCGCCGCGGATGCGCTGCTGCCGACAGCAAGCCACGATGTACCGCCCACGCCGAACACCTGAAACTCGATATTCGAGAATGCATGCGACGTGAAGCTCGCGGTGCTCGCGCCCTGGACGTCGAATGCGAGCCCCACCGACGCATCGGCGCCGCGCGCCGCGATCGAGGGAGAATAGCCGCGTGCACCGCCCTGCTGATACAGATAGTTGACGTTATTGCTGTTCTGGTCGATGCGAACGGCTTGATTCACCAAGGCCCCGCCCAGGCTCAACGTACCGGGGCCGCCGATCGACGCATTCGGATACAAGCCGATCAAAGGGGCAATCGTTCCAGCCGGATTCTCACCGACCGAGAGGAACATCGGGCGATAACGCCCCTGGCCGGCATAGAGCGTCTGCAGCCACGCGCCGTCAGGACGGAGCGTCAATGCCACGTTCTCCTCGTTCGCGCCCATCAGCCCTTGCAGGCGCAGCGTGGCCAGTTCGTCGTTGATGTTCGCGTACTGCTGCAGGGTCGCGTTCGTCAGCGTGCCTGCGTCGACGCCGAGCGTCAGGCTGACCGGGCTCCGGAAAGTCGCCGGATACGCGATTCCGTTGATGTAGACCATCCCCTTGTCGAAGATCGAGGTAAACGGCTGGCCGCCGACGTAGGTGACCGAGGTGCCGTTGACGTTGACCGTGGACGTCGTCGACGTCGCGACGAAGTAGTAGGTCTCGTCCTCGGTCGCGGCAAAGGTCACCGGGCCGCCGGTCGCGGTCTGCACCGTCAGGTGGGATGGATCGAGAACCGACGCGACCTTGTAGCGCGTCCCGTCCAGATAGAAGTACGGCAAGCCGGCCCACGACGGATTGAATGCCGCGCCGTTTTGCAGCGTCACCTGGTTGGTTCCGCTTTGCGTGCGCGCAATGCCCTGCGCGCCGTGCGTGTAGATCTGCCATTCGGTCGGGTTGTCGGTGATCTGGCTTTGCACGACGTTCCAGTTCGCGTGAAACTGGCTTTGCCAGTATGTGCCGGGCTGGTCGGGCCAGCCTTGCAGGGTGGTTTGCACGCTGGGGCCAGAGATGCTCGCGGTCGCGGACAGCGTGGAAACCGCGAGATTCTGGTCGGCGTGGGAAATTGGCGCTTGAGTCAGGGCGATGCTGAACAACGCGGCTATCAACCAATCTTTCATTTGTAGGATTCCACATTTATATCATTTGAATGCACTGGCAATTTCACGATCTACTGCCGTCAACCCGACGACACTGCGAACACACGCGTCGCCGCTTCGCTCAAAGATCGCGCTCGCACAATGCGCGCTCGTCCGCGCGACGCCTCACCAGCCCGGGCAACACACGCCCGTTGGCCGTCACCCATTGCGGCTGACCGCTGTCGGATTGGTTCAATGCGCGGCAGGCCCCACGCCAGTCCCCTGTATTGAAACGCTTGGCCGACGTGCTCGCGCAATACGCCGATACGCCGACGTTGTAGGCGAAACTGACTGCAGCCGCGAGCTGATACGTGTGTCCTTTCAGGGCGGGCGTGCAACGCAACACCGGTTCGGCGTGCGCGATCAGTTGACGCTTGAGCGACTCACGGCATTCGGCGTCGCTGTATCGTCGACCGACCACGACGTTCGTCGTGTCGCCCATGCATTTCGTGGGAATCCCGACCGGGTCGAGATAACCGACCAGTCGAATGCCTTCGTGCTGTGGAACCGTGGAAAAAAGAAGGGCTGCAGTCGCAGCCCCCACTATGCTCACCAGTGTCTTGTTCGGCCTGTCAGCCATCGGCGAACTCCCGCTTTCCTTTATTCTTGATCAGGTAGCCCGCCTGCAGGCCGATATAACCCAGTGTCGCCAACGCGACATACCAGTTGATGTCGTGGCTCGTCAGCCACAGCCAGAAATTGCTGCCCACGGCAGGCGCAGCCTTAACGGCACTTGCAATGATTTCGCTCTTCATCGCGCCCTCGAAAAGAAACCGCCACCCGAAGGTGGCGAGGATGAACAATCGGTCATTCCTGTTCGACGTGAATCGGGCGGGAAGCACGGCCCGTCCGCCGCCGATAGCGGCGGCATGACGACCTTCATCTCGATCTCCTACGCCCTTCCCTGCACAGCAAGATCCGCTTCGATCCCTTGGTCGTTCATGCACCGTCGGATATTCGTGCCGCTGCGTTTCAAGAAAACACGCACGCCGAGCGCTCGGAGCACACCCGGCATCGCCGAATCAACCAATCGGCACAGGTTCGGTCACTCCCACGTGATTCCAAGCACCGACGCGACGTCGGCGCGCTGCGCATCGACCTCGCTCATCAACGCAGCGAGTCTGGACTGGCAGGCATTGACCCAAATCGCGAAGCCGGCCATCACGCCTTGGGCCTGCGTCTGCGTATGCGCGACCAATGCCCATTTTCCAGCGGAATCCTCGCAGTAGAGCAAGCCGCCCATCGCGTATTGCGCCACGGCCGACTGATTCAGCTGGTCGGTCAGCGCACTCGGATAGGTGTGCACGCTGCCGAGCGCCGACGACGCGAATCCGGATGTGATCGCCGTCTGGCAGGCCGCGTAAAGCGCCGCGGTTTTCGCGCTGCGTGCTTCGGCGAGCGTCACGACGGGCGCGACGTAAGGATTGACCTTCACTTCGCCCGAGGCGATCGCCGCTTCCAGCATTGAGTAGGCATCGGGTGTTGCGACCGGATGAATGTGATACGGGAGGTTGTTGAAGGTGGTGACGTAGCCATCCGTCGCGGGCGACGCGGACGAGGCGGTAACGGTAGGGCCGAAGCCCAGTTGCGCGAACGTGATCGAATCCTGCTTCATAGTCGTGGTCTCCATCATGCGATTCTCCAGCAAAAGCCAACGCTAGCGGACGCCGTGAAAGGCCCCGCCACATTCGAACCTCCCGCTGCGATCCCCGAGAAGCTGTAACCTGCATTCGAACACCAGTACGCCCACGCGCCGCCGCTGGGCAGCGTGAAATAGCAGTTCGCGCCACCGCCCGTCGTCATGATGTTCGTCCACTGGCCGACGCCTCCCAGGTTGCTTGGGCGGACACCTGATCCAATTCCGGCGGACCCGCCAATGCCGTTGTAGGAGAAACCGTCGCAACAGAGCATCGCCGTCGAGTTCGGCGGCAAGACGATCGACCGGGTGCTTCCGTATGAGGTATTGAAGTTACCCGCATTGAGCGTGAGGTTGCCGGGACTGGAGTTGTAGAAAGCAAGGCACATCCCGCCGTTGCCAACGGCACTCGGCAGCGTGATCGTGAATCCACCGGCGTTTCCGGTCGGCGGCTGAAACAGGTAGCCAAATTCACTGCTCGAAATCGTATAGTCGCCGGACACGGCCACGATGCCTCGATAGCTTCCCGCCTGACCGAACTGCATCGCATGGCCAGGCTGGCGCGCCGCGCCGACAAAGATCGGCGCGGCATTCGGGCCCACGCCGAGCGCGGCAAGATCAGCTTCTTGCGAATAGAGCGATGGCTGATTTCCAAGTTCGACCTTCATGCGGCCAAACCCGACCGAACCCGCCACGCCCGATGGCGAGCCATTCACATATCGATGGACGAGGGCGCGAACGCATCCTGCGGGGGTGATGCCGGTGGCGCTGAGGTATGTCCAACCCGAGCCCCCCGCCAACGTATCGGATGCGCAGATCGTGCCAAGCGACGCTCCCGACGCGCTCACGCCCTCGATGCGAAACTGAGCCGTACCGCCGCTCATCCCAGACGTATAGACCACGCTGGAAATCGTCACCGGGATACCCGCGCTCAGTGGAAATTGGACGGACGCGTCATCGACCGGAGAACCCGATAACGCCAACGCATTCGCAAAATATGTGTCGTTGTTCGGCGACGCCATTGCCGAAAAAATATTCGACGTCCATCCGGCATCGCCAAACTCGGCGGAGCCGTTGAACAGCAGATTCGCCCCGTTTACGCCATTCAGCTTCTTCGCGCTGTTCACCCCAACCGCGTTCACCGCTGCCGGCACCGCTGTTTTCAGGTTCGCGAGCAACGTCTCCGTCGTACCGTCGTCGAGCGCATCGCGGCCGGAACAGTCAGCGATGAATTGCGCCAGTACCGCCGTCATGATCGAGCTCTGTCGCCAAACCTTGTTCAGCTGCCTGGATTGAGCAAGCCCGGACTGGAATCCGGAAACGCGGGCAGGGAGTGCAGCATACGTCGACTGATCGACCACGCTGGCTGACAGTCCTCCGCCAAAAACGAGAAATTCGTTGTTTTGCATAATTAAATTCACCTAGATTGATCCGGACGGGCCACGGACACCGACCATGCAGATACAGATAGCCGGCTGCTATCGATCGCGACCGCATGGCGCCTACCCTTCCCGCGTATTTCGAATGCACTAAGAAGCCGAACGGCCCACCTCACCCTCATATAGATCGGCATCCTCAACGAATTCCATCAGACTGATACCGGATCTGGAAGAATCATCGACCGTTCAGGATAGGCGGCGTAGAACGCGGCGTAGCGCTCATCTCGCGCCTCGATCGAGCCCTGATGCGGGAAAGTTTCGATCGGCTGCGGCGACGTGAAGAATGCGATGATCTCCCGTTCGTCAGCATCGCGAAACGCAACAAGCAAAGATCCCATTGATCCTCTCCTTAGAACGTATACCCCGTGCCGATATAGGTGAACCCCAATGAAGCAGGCGTTCCCAAGAACCGATACCAAAGGAAAATGGTTTGAGGCGTGAGGATCGGTACATTGACAAACTGTGCCGAGCTGCCGGTCGACGCCACGTTCGACGTCAAGCTCCCGCTGCCGATCGCATCCCCTGCCATGCTGATGTTGAATACGCCCGCGCTGTCGTTCCCCGCTGTCGCGTATCCCCGGAATGTCTTTGCGTTCCTCGGGCACAGTCCGGAGCAATCGACGGCGTGCCACTGCGGCCCGCCGTCCACCGCCACGCCCAGGATTCCCACGGGAGGCACCCAGACAGCGCGATCCAGTTGCCGGAACGGGAGAAATTGCCCATTTGCATTGGTCCGCACTACGCTGACCAGCGAGGATGCGGTATAGCCCGGCGGCATATTGACGCCCGAGTAGACCTCAGGCGCCAACGTCCGGGTTACGTCCGTGGCCAACAAGGCCTGCCGTGCGTTCGCCGGGTTATAGATCGCGTAGAGCGCGACATAGCCCGATGCCGGCGCGCTGCCCATATCCATCCCGCCCAGCCCTGTCGTGGCAAGATTGATCGTCTGATTGAAGTTCGCGAGCTTGTAGCCGAAGCCGCCGAGGGCAGTCCCGACGACGATTTCATCGGCCGTCATGGCTGCGGACACACTCGGCGAAACGACGGACATCGTCAGATTCCGAACCGACCCGACGACCGGCATCGGGGCCGCGGCAATACTCGCCTCCTGCGAGTAGAGCGATGGGGTGTTGCCACGCTCGATCTTGATTCGGCGGAAACCAAGCCCGAACGGCCGCACGTTGGGGGAAGTGTCGACGCCCCGGCGTACGACGACTTGAGCCGTCCCCGTCGGCGTAACGCCGCTTACGTTCGCGAAGGTCCATGACGAACCATTCGATACCGTCGCAGGTCCGGCGAAAACGCCGAGCGATGCGCCGCCCGACGTGAACGCTTCAAGCATCACATAGGCGCGACCTGCACTCACGCCCCCCGTGGTCATCTCGCCTGAAACCGTCATCGGGACGCCGGCACCGCACATCACGACTGCAGACACGTCCTCGGTCGCCACGGAGACTGCTGCCGTGTTCAGGAAAATCGTCCCTCCACCTTTCGCATCGGCGACGGAAGGGAAATTGCTGCTGCCCCATCCCACGTTGCCGAACTCCCCCGACCCGTTGAAGAGCAGGTTCGCCGCATTCGCGCCGTTGATCTTCTGCGATGAATTCACGCCGGCGTCATTCACCGCCGCCGGAACGGCTTGCTTCAGGTTCGCAAGCAGCGCCTGCGTCGTGCCGTCGTCGCGCGCCTCCTTGCCGGTGCAGTCCGCAATGAATTGAGCCAGCACCGCCGCCATGATCGAACTCTGCCGCCACACCTTGTTCGCCTGCGCCGATTTCGCGATCCCGATCGAGAACCCGCCCCCGCGCGCATCCATCGCGGAATAGCTCGCCTGATCGATCACATTGGCCGCGCCATTCCCGCCGAACACGAGAAAATCATTGTTTGCCATTTGTCTTCCTATGCAGGAACGCCCCATGCTCCGCGATCGAGCCCGGCGACGTATTGGTTATCCATGTCGAGCCCGAAGAGGGGCTCCCCGTCTGCTGTGGTGACGAGTGTGAAGTTGACGCGCACGCCTTCCGGCTTCAACGGGATGTATCCGCCCGCCAGCAACGCCAGGAACACCGCCGACGGCACTCTCCCCGAAATGCCGATCGTCATCGACATATCCTGGTTGTCCTCGAAAAACGCATGCGTATCCGGGCCGAAGATGCTGTTCAGAATGGCCGCGCTCGACGCCAGCGTCCCGTCCCAATGATTCGCACCGATCTTCGCGCGGATCACGAGCCGGTACGTGTCGTCGTCGAGCATCACCAGGCCCATGTCCGGGTCGTAAGGCCCTTTCCAGATCCCCTGGTCATAGCCGATGCCCGAGAGGTCGAACGAAAAGTAGACGTTCGCGAGCTGCGCATTGATGCGTCTCGACACCCCCACCCACATCCCGATCGCATCGAGCTGCACGCCTTTCGCCACATCGAGATCGAATTTCTCCGGCATCGACCCGATGGCATTCAGCTGCTCCACGAGCGGCCCCACGAGCGCGCCCACGGTCGACGAGAAGCGCGGCCGCTCCCGGTGCTCGGAGGTGATCAGGCCGATGTACTCCTCGAGTTCGGCCATCAGATCACCACCGTGACGTCGTCCGGCGAACAGGCCGCCGCTTCGTTGAACAGCAGCGGAACATCGGGCGCGCCGCTCCCGCGCGGTCCGGACAACGCGAGACCCGCGAGCTTGAAGGTCCGCCCGCCGCCCACGCCGTTGGCCGCCGTCAGCGCATCGCCCCACTCGACGCTGCCCGACAGCCCCCCGCCGATCGGCAGCGCGTTGACGTAGTCCGCCACCGCCTGCCGGATCTGCTGCCCGGTCTGCGTCGTATATCCCGCCAGCGCCTTCAGATTGACGGTGGCCACGATGCGCGCCGCGGCGGGCCGGAAGAACTGGATCGTGATCGGACGGTCGTAGACGTCCTTGACGACCACCGCCGTCTGGCCGAAGGTGCCCGCTCCCGGCGTCTTCTTCGAGGCGATGGCCTGCGCGACCAGCTGCGCGTCGCCGCCCTCGACCACCAGCGACACGGCATGCGGCGGAATGCCGTTCTTGTCCGTGTCGCTCGTATCGTTCTCGTAGGCGACATAGCGCGTCACGCCGGCCACGTTCGCGACCGCGCCGATGATCCCGTCGAGCACGGTCATCGACGGCAGCGCGGTCGAGATGGTCTGCCGCAGCCGCAGCGCCGCATCCGACTCGACCGGCGCGCCGACGGCCGCATCCGCCGGATTGATCACGCTCTGCCAGCCGCGCATCGGCGTCGCGATCTGCGCCACCGTGCCGGCCCGCGCCGCCACCGCGCCGATCCGCGCGCAG
The DNA here is from genome assembly GCF_058803765.1 of Burkholderia sp. GW821-FHT14F03. NCBI lineage: Bacteria > Pseudomonadati > Pseudomonadota > Betaproteobacteria > Burkholderiales > Burkholderiaceae > Burkholderia > Burkholderia sp. GW821-FHT14F03. The sequence continues at coordinate 28,884 of NZ_JBXAPG010000019.1, read as the reverse complement.
GTCGCGGTCACGGTGATTTCGCCGCTCGGCGGAATCACGACACTCGCGGGCAACTGCCACTTCTCGCCGTTCTCGTCCCGGGCCGTGCCGTTCGTGATGGTCGCGCCCGCCTGTCCGACGAGCCGCAGGTCGACGCTCGAGTACGACGCGAGCTTGCGCGCGATGCCGTTGATCTTCACGTTGCTCGACAACGCGGCGCCCTGCGCCGTGGCCGGGCTGAAGGCGTTGTAGATCGCGATCGCGGTCGCGTTGACGTCGCTCATCGCCTTCGCGAACACCGCGAGCAGCTGGCCGTCCTGGCTGTCGGGTTCGAGGTAGGCGTCGACGCCGTAGATCGCGCGGAACTTGTCCTGAAGGTACGCCAACACATCGGCATAGGCCGGCGCCGTGATGCCGTTCGCGTCGATCGTGGGTGCAAGGGTGGAAAGCGTCACAAGGTCACCTGTATCTGAGTGGGGCCGTAAAGGGTGTCGAGCGCCGCGGTCACCGTCAGCGTGCGCTGCCCGGAATCCAGCGTGCTCGCGTAGTCCGTGATCTCCGCCGCGCCCTGCGTGCCGAGGATGCATTGGCGGATCGCCGCGTCGTAGGCGCCTCCCGTGTACTTGCCGAGCACCTCGGTCGTCCACGGCATCCCCGCCGACGTATCGAGGAACCACTCTCCGCGCAGCAGCTTCAGGCGCGTGAGCACGGCCTGCGCGACGGCCTCGGGAGAATCGGCCAGGAAATCGGCGGATTGCCCGCCAAACACGTAATCGCCATCGGTATCGAGTTTTCGGTATCGCATCGAAATGCCTCAGTTGACGTTGCCGGTGTTGCCGCCGCCGGGCTGGACACCGCCATGGGTATGCGTATCGTCGATGCGCTTGCCGTTCGCCAGCACCTGTCCGACGAAGTCGATCGCGCCGCTGATCCTCGCGGCCGCGCCGCTCGTCGCGCTGCCGACCATGCCGCCGACGAAGGTCAACAGGCCCTGGATCGTCACCGCCGCCGAGAACGTCGATTGCGGCGCGATCACGTCGAAGCCGCCGGGCGCGACGATCGTCACCTTCTGCCGGCTCGGATCGAGATCGATATAGGTCGCGCCGTCGTCGCTGCGCAGTTGCGTGGAGTGCCCGCTGACGTTGGTCAGCGCGCGCGGCCGCGAGCGGTAGCCGAGCAGCACGAAGCCGTCCGACAGGTCATGCATGCGCAGTTCCGCCTGGTCCTGCACGCCGCCCGATTGCCACCAGGCGTCGATGCAGCGCGACGCGAACACCACCAGGCACTCATCGCCGGGCATGACGGGAAAGGTCAACGCGCACTGGCCGCCCGCCGGAAACTGCACCGGGCAATCGACCAGCACCTTGAACGGAATCGAGGCCACGGCGCCGTCCGCCGCCTGGCGCTGCGGCTTGATCGCCAGCTGTACCGCGCAGGTTTGCAGGGCCGCGTCGAACGAATCGACGATGGCCGGCAGCGCGGTCCAGAGATCGCTGCGCGACGTACGCAGCATGGCGCGCAGTGCGGCCGCCGAATCGCCGTATTTCTGAAGTTTGTCCATCGCTGAAAGAAAAAGAACGAATTGCTGGTTGGTCGGCCGGCAGTGCGCCTGACGGGTCGTGCGCCGCCCAGTAATTTGCAGTGCGAATCATGATCGACATAACCGGAACCGCTCGATCATCCGCCCCGCGGGCCGCACTCAGCCTCTTGGCTTCACGGGCCCCACACCGCCTCCCGTCGCGGACGGCGAAATCGATTGATCGACAGCCACGCACGTCAGCGTCGAATACCACGCGGTGCCGCGCGTATCCCCTTCATGCTCGACCTTCACGATCTTATATAGACCATCGCTGCGCGGCTTCGCCGGATCGGCGCCTGTCGTCCTGGCCGGCGAACCGGCACCGTTTTCGCCGGGTTTCACGACCGTCTTCGACAGGCTCTTCTCCTCGATCCGAACCAGGCCCGAGACGCTTGCCTTCGGATTCAACAGACACTTGACCGTGACCCCGTTCTGCTCCCGGGTCGGCATCCCGATCATGCCCGTGCTCGAGCTCAGTTCGAGCGCGTCGCCCGGGATGTAGCTGTTCTGCGGCACCATCTGGAACTGCGTGTCCTGGATCGACCAGTCCGCACCCAGGTTGCGCGCGGCGTTCTCCAGGACATCGCGCGCCATCGCGAACACGAGCTTGCCGCGCGGCAGCGGCTTCGCCTCGAATGCCGGCAGGTAGCCGACGCTCAGGCCGTACGGCTTCATCGTCTCGATGGCCGCCTGCACGTGATCCATGCTGGTCGAGCCCCCCGCGAAGGTCTGCTCGACCACGGCGTTCGTGTACCAGTCATCGCCGCTCGATGCGTCGATCTCGATCACGGTTTCCGTCGGGCTCGACCGGCCGCGCCGCGTCTGCGTGATGTTGCCGTCGAAGATCACGCCATATGCGCCCTGCGCGTAGCCGGCCTGCAGCACGACCCGCGTGAATTCCTCGCCTTGCAGCCGATTCGCGGTGTTGTCCGACACATTGAAGATCCGCACATGCAGGCGGTTGAGCGTCTGGATGTCGTCGCGCCGGATCTCGAAGCTGAAACGCAGCGCCGACAGGTCGAGCGCATCGCCCGCCGCCGGCCCGACGACCAGCGATGCCTTGCGGCCGAATTGAGTCGTGCTCATTGGTCGGTCACCCAGTACAGGCGCGCACCCGCGCCCAGGTTGTCGAAGTCGGGCACATCGTCGGGATGCGCCGCGCCCTGCACCCGCAGCGCGCCCGCGAAGCCGAGGTATGCGTACTGCGCGAGCAGGTCGATGCCCGTCACGAGCGGAATCCCGGCCACCAGCGGGCCGCCGTTGACATCCGCGATGTCGAGCACCCAGCCGCCGGGCCCGCGATACACGAGCGTGAGCCGGTACAGCACGCCGCCCAGCGAGATCTTGAAGGTCTGGTTGTCGCCCGAAAGCGGGATTTCATAGATCGTCATCGCCATTGGTCCGGTGGAGACGCGCCGCCCGGCGCGGGGTTGGCGGGCGCGAGCTGCTTCGTGCCCTGGTCCTGGAGTTCCGACGTCGCGGCCGGCTGCGCCTGATTCGCCCTCGGCGCGAGCGTCGTCGCCTTCGTGTCGACCACCAGGATCTCGCGCAGCGTCGCCTTGACGATCAACGCCGCGCGATTCTTCACGTCGGTGCTGACCGCGAGCCCCGCGATCAGCATGTTGCTGTACCGCCGCCGGCTCGTCGTGACGTTGAACCTCTCGCACCGCTGCTGCAGCGCAAGCAGGCGCGAATACACGCCGTTCACGTAGTCCGGGTTCGACAGCGTGCCGTTGAAATTCGTCTGCGACGCGCCGAGCAGTGCCTTGTAATCGGCGTTCGACCAGCCGCACTGCAGGATCACTTCGCTCGGCCGGCGATAGGCGTGATCGCTGATCTGCGCCCCGTTCTCGACGGGATGATCGACGATCGTCAGCTCGTCGTTGTACTGCTCCTCGATCGAGACTGCGATCTCGATGTTGTCGATCCACTTGCTCGATAGCAAGACCATGTCGAACGTCATTGCAGCACCCCTCCCACTTGTCGGGCCAGGTCGTTGGCGACCCGCGCCTGGTGGCGCGCCACTTCGCGGCCGGTCGCGCCCGCATCCTGCACGCCGTTGATCTCGATCGTGACGTTCTGCCGGATCTCGACCGGGCGCGGGCCCGCCGCGTCGCCGAAGCCCGCCGCGCCGTCGAGCCCGGGCATCTGGTACATCGCCCGCGTGTTCTCGATCGCCTGGGTCATCTGCGCTTCCGTGATCGACGCGCGATTCTTGCCTTGACGGTCGTAGAACGTCATCCGGCCATCCGAAATCCGTCCGGATTCGGTCCGCATGCCGGCGGGGACCGCCACGCTTGCCCATTCCTTCGCCGTCGCGTATACGGCATCGCGCACCTGGCCGCTTTTCCCCGTCACGAAATCCATGATGCCGCACCGCTTGGTCTTGACGAGGTAGTCCTCGAAGATCCGGTCCTGCATCCCGCGGTCGAACTTCTCGCTTCCGCTCAGCCCCAGCGACGCAGCCGCGTCCGACAAGGTGTCGCCGATGATCTGGTAGCGCCCGGCCGCGTTGAAGCGGTGGCTGCGCTGCGCCGCCATGACCTCCGCGACCGTCATGTTCTCCAGGTCCTCGGCGCCTGACTTGTAGCCATGCGCCTTGCCGCGATTGACCGAGCCATAGTCGCCCTCGCCGCGTGCGATCAGTTGCGCGAACATCGAATGGGCAAGACCGCGCCCCGCGCCGGGATCACCCGACGGCGACGCCTGTTTCGCATCCCAGATTTTTTTCGCCTTGGCCTGCCACTCACGGACGTCCTCGAATTCGTCCTTCTTCATTCCCCCGCTATACAGCATCAATTCGAGCCCCGCCGCCAACGGCCCACCCACCCACGGCCAGGCCCGACCCGCGAATCCGCCGATCTCGCCCAGCGCCCCGCGTACGAGCGGCCCCGCACGCCCCGCCGCCCCGCGCACGAACAGCCCCGTACGCTCCATCGCTCCGCGCGCGACCGGCCCCGCGCGCTCCATCAGCTTGCCGGCGCCCGTCCACATCCGTCCGGCCGCGCCGCGCCCCCGCTCCAGCAGGGTGCCCGCCTTCTCGGCGACCCAGCCGGCCATCCGCTTGACGCCGCCGCCGATCCGCTTCGCAAGGCCCGCCTTTGCCGCGCCGCCTTCCGTTGCCTCGATCGCCTCGCCCACGGAACCCAGCGCCTCCACCAGCTCCTTGATTCCGCCGATCAGCTTGCTCCCGCCCAGCACCTTGAACGCACCGATCAGCAGCATGAGGCGCGTCGACCATCCGCCCGTGGCCGTATCGAGGGCGGCGAACTGGTCCGCGACGAACAGCACCCCGCCGCCCACCACCTCGGTGCCCTTTCCGACCACGCCCGCCACTTCGCCGCCACGCTTCTCGATCACCTCGCGATGCTCGTCGGTCCATTGCCGGAACTGCTTGATCAGCGGCCCCGCGCCGTGCAGCAGCGCACCCTGCGCCTGCAGCACCAGGTTGTCGTACGTCACGCCCAGTTCGCGCAGCTCCGCCGCCGCCCGATGCGCGTCGTCCGCCGTCTGGTTCAGGCCGGTCTTCCGCATCACCTCGCGATTGCGCGCGAACGACTTCGCGAAATCCCCGTCGCGCAGCGCGGACAAGGTCTTGTCATCGATCTCGAAGGTCTCGCCCAGCTTCCTCGCTTCGCCGGCCGGCAGCTTGTCCATGCGCGCGGCCATTTCAGCGAGCAGTTCCGCCGAGTCGCGCAGCTGGCCCTTGGCATCGCGCGTCTGGATGCCCATCTTCTTCAAGAGACCTTCGTTCGAGGGCGTCCTGCTCAACGCATCCGACAGGTTTCCGACGGCCTCCTCCGCCTCTTCGGTGGTGACGCCGACGTCGCGCGCCGCGTATTCAAACGCCTTCAGGTTCGCCGCCGAGGCGCCTGCGCGCCGCGACGCGAAATACAGGGTCTCGTATTTCTCGGCCACCGAGACCAGGCCCTCGCCTGCCTTCTTCGCGCCTTCCGAGATCTGCTCGACGCCGCCGGCCGCAATATCGAGCACTTTCTGGCGCTTCGTTCCGGTGCCCTTGCGTCCCGCCGCGTCGTTCAGCTTCTCGACCTTCGCGGTCAGCGCGACCAGCTCGTTCCCGGCCTGCTTCGCGCCGTCCGAGACCTTCTTGAACAGATCGCCGACGCTCTTGGCCATTTCCTCGACGCTCGTCTTGAAGTCGTCGAGCTTCTTCTTGTCGCCCTTGTCGTCGAACCGGAACCGTGGAATGACCAGGGGTTCGCTCATCTCATAGGTGTCAGCCATGTTCCCGCTCCAGCTTGCGGCGCAGGGCCGCGTGGTTGTCCGCCCGGACGGCGAGCGCGTCGTTCAGCAACGCGACGTCGGCCAGATCCAGCGTCCCGTCCTTCAGGCTCTCGAACGTGCAGAGCCCCTCGAGGACGGGAGCGAGGATCCAGTCCTCGCCCCCGGGCAGCGTCCGGATCCAGCCTAGATCGCCGCCGGGCTGCTCGTTTGGCTGGTAAGCAGCCCGCGAATAAAAGGGCCGAGATTGGCGATCACGACGCGCGCGACGAGCGGCAGCATCACGCCGAGGTCGAGGTCGTCGAACATCGCCGTCTGCTGGGCCGGCGACCAGATGCGCGACCAGCCGTGATCCTGGCGCCGCTCGACCACCGACAGGCAGGTGCCGAACACATACTCCGCATCCTCGTCGCGCAGGCCCGCGAGCGCATCCGCGAACGGCTGCAGCACCGGCGTCACGACATCGACCATCCGCAGCACGTCGCGCACCGCGCCCGCGTCCTCCCGGGCGTCCGCAGCGCCCGCCGCCTCCGGCGCGTCGGCCGGCCCGCGGACCGGGACGAGCGCGTCGTACCCGGTCGCGAACCGCATCAGGACCGGGATCAGCGACGGGATGATCGGTGCAATCCGGCGCGACACATGAAACTGCTGCAGCGCGCTCAGCTTGCCGACGGCGTAACGCTCGCCGTTCAATTCGATTTCCGTCGCCATGGTCAGTACGCTCCGAGCATCCGGTCGATCTTGGCCGCGTCGAACACCCACTCGAGCACGTCGCCATCCTTCGCGTACTTGATGTCCGGCACCTTCTTGAACGCGCAGGTGCGCGCCGTCGCGACATCACCCGCGGCCGCCTGGCCGATCGCGATCAGGTTCTTGCCCCAGAGGCGGCTGTCGAGCGACTGGGCCTGATAGAGCGACATCAGCTTCGCGTTCGACGGCGAGGTCTTGAGCAGACGGATCGTCACCGTGCCGGACTTGTCGGCGTGCAGCGTGTGCATCACCTCGCCGTCGGCGCCGACGGTCATCGTGTTCTTGTCACCCGCGGCCGCGATGGTGATGCCTTCGTCCGCGTTGCCCGAGCCGGAGCCCAGCGAAAAGACCCCGCCGGGGCCGACGAGCGTCGCGGTGACGTCCTGGAAACTGTAGGTTGCCATGTTGATTTCCTCTCCTTACCGGTTGACGTTGATGAGGATGTCGACGCTGTGAATCGCGCCGGCTTCCTTGGCGGCGACCTGGAACGGCACCGCCTTGCGCGCCTCGCGATCGGCCTGCGACTGCGTCGCGATCGGCGGCGCGTACACGTAGTAGCCCTTCTCCAGCGTGTCGCCCTGCGCGAGCGCGCCGAAACCGGCGCTGTTCCACACGCCCGCGGCGAGATAGCCGTTGTTCACCGCCGCCTCGCAGGCAGCCGAGATCTGCGCGGCGATCTGTGCGTTGCCGGCGTCGGTCTGCGGCACCTTGGTCGGGCTCTGGTACAGCAGGTTGTAGACGTCGGTCTCGATGCGGTTGCGGAACCAGATCGCGTTGTAGACCGAATCCGCGAAGATCCCGCTCGGCGTCACACCTTGCTGGATGATCGACGTGTCGTTGCTGTACGCGACGAACACATTGCAGCGCTTCGCCTGCAGCGCGTTTGCCTGCGACGTGGTGAGCGCCTCGGCCGCCACGGCCGGCTCCTGCTTGAACATCAGCGTGATCGTCGTGTTGTTGCCGTTGAAGTTCACGGTCAACAGCCGGCCGAGCAGCGACACCACCGCATACGGCGACGCGCTCGAATACTGCGCGATCGTGTACTTGAGCTTGAGCGTCTTGAGACGGCTCGCGAGATCGGTCGCCACCGTGGCGTCGAGCGATTGCGGATTCTGCGTCGTGACGCCGTACAGGTGACGCTGGTCCGCCTCGATCAGGTTCGCGACCGCGATGTGCTGATCGTCGGCGACCGACGCGTCGGCGATCGACAGGCCGAGGAACTGGTTCGCGAAACGATCGAGGAACAGCGCGACGGCATCGGTCGGCTGCTCGGCCGCGATGCCGGCGACCGGCGCGCCGGCGACGTCGCTCGTCAGGCCGAGCAGCGCCGACACGTCGGTGCCGGCCTGCGGCGCGGACGCATAGCCGACCGTCGACTTCGCGCCCGTCGTGCCCGACGTCGCGACGAACTGCTGGCCGGTCCAGGCGAAGGTCACGCCCGGGAATGCCGTGTTGAGCACCGTGGCGACGCCGTTCAGGTTGGTCTGCGCCGAGAAGTCGAGACCCGATGCGCTCTTCGCGGCGCCGTCGACCGAAATCTTGAACGCGCCGGCCGTGATCGCGCGCCATGCGCCGATGTCCTGCTGCGCCGCGGACAGCACGCCGCCGCGCAACGAACCGGCGGTCGCCGTCTTGGCCCAGCGGCCGATGCACAGGGCGCGCGGCTGCGGCGTCTGGTTGAAGTACAGGGCGGCCGCGACATACTCGGGCGCATTGGTGCCGAAGTCGGCCGTCACCGCATCGATACTGCCGTAGGCGCGCAGACGCTCGGTGGTATCGATGACGGCCGACGCGCCGAGAATCAGTGCCGTGTTCAGGTTCGCGCCCTGCGCCGCGAGCGGCGACATGTTGATCGAGACATTGATCAGGCGCGATACCGGCAATCCATTGGACATGCTGGACTCCTAGTGGTGGATGTTGCAAATGCCGGCCACGGGATTCGACGCATCAGTCGTCGTCGCCAGCGTGGCCGATTCGAGGTGACGGACCGCATAGGTCCGGACAAGCTTGCGGCGCAGCGTGACCGTGAGGTCGCAGCGCCGCGCCCACTGCTGACTCGCGGGATCCGCCGCCGCGCGGATCTCGCTCGTGCCGACGAACGCCAGGTCGTGTGCCTGCAGCTGTTCGCGGTTCTGCGGCACCGCGCAGCCATCGACGAAACGCTGGGCGTAACCTCGGGCGCGGGGGCCATAAAACGTCGCCAGCACGTCGATCGACTGGTGCCGGGTGTAAAGATCCTGACCATCGCCGGCGCCGTCGTGCACGATCGACGGCGCCGCGTCCTGGGTCAGCGCGGTCACGCCGAACACGCACGCGTCGACGGTCGGATCGGGATCGGGCTGGCCCGCCATCTGCAGGTGCGACTTGATCTGCGCGTCCGGCAGGCCGGTGACGCCCGCGATCAAGGCATGCAGCTGCGCGTCGAAGGCGTCGTCGTTTTCCGGAGGCGCGCCATTGCCTGACGCGAGGTAGCCGCCCGTTGAGCTGTCGTTCATGGAGTTCATTCCGAAGGAATGCCTATCCGGCAGCGCGCGAGGTCGCACGTTGTCCGGAGGCGAGGCGGGAACATCGCGGCCGATCGCAAGCAAGCGAGATCGGCCGCGGACGCGTTCCTGGTGTCAGGTTCGTGTGCCGGTTCCAGCCGGTGAATCAGAAATTTCGCTGCGACGAATCCGCGACGCGGGACATCGGATGCAGCAGAAATGCGAGAAGCAAAACAAAAAGCCCGCACTAGGCGGGCGTTCTACATATGCCGACCTCCCGGAAGGGAACAGGTCGCGCAATTAAGCGGTTTCGGTCATCTGGATATTAATTTAATTCATTAAAAATTTGCCTGCAAGCGCCTGTCGAAAATATTTTTATATTTCCACAAGACCGCAATCATCACTCTTCCATATTGCATGGGCATGATTTTTAATTTTGCCACTCTCGTCGGATATACGGCATGCGACGAGCACACCGCATCAACACCAACCCCGAAAAACAAAAGCCTGCACAAGGCAGGCCATCTTCCCGACGCACCTCTCCCCCGGGAAGGAATCAGTCGCGCACTTAAGCGGGTTCGGTAATCTGAGTATCACTTTAATGCAACTCTTTTGACTCGACAAGTAGCCGGAAGAGAAAATCAAGATATCAAGCCGCCACCATTAATTTTCAACAATTCACATTCGATATCTTAATCTTAATGAATTATTTTTTATTGATTTACAGACATTCACATTGAAAACGGAGCCTGGATCGACAACTGCCGAGCAAAGGCCCGCACCGGGCGGGCCGTCCCTTGTCAGCCTGTTCTCGGAAAAGAATGGAGCGGGCGGCGCGCGATGGCGCGCCACTCCGTTCCGGAGGACACCTAGCAAAAGTACTGCCGAGACACCTCGATCACTCGCCGCACATGCGCGAGCGCATCGATACGCGGGCCGTGAACGGCTTGTGCCGCACTTTCATGGCGGCGCGCGCGCCTCGCTCGCCGCGCTTTCCCCACCAACTCCCAAACCCTTCCAATCTCAGAATTGCC
>NZ_JBXAPG010000019.1:0-18807 GCF_058803765.1 Burkholderia sp. GW821-FHT14F03 | reverse complement strand
CCCCCCCCCCCCCCCCCCCCCCCCCGCTTCCGCCATCGATTCCAGAACCTTGCCGATCTCGGACTTGCCGTGAGCCAGCGCCATGTTGAACGCGCTCGATGGTCGATGCGGAATCTTCAGCTTCCGGCAGATCACGCGCGGATCCATGTTGAGGATGTAGTGCAGCTTCAACACGTCGCGATCGAACGGCATCAGCTTGCGCCATGCCCGCTCGACATCCTCGGCGTCGATTTCATCGATGCGGTTCGCATCCGCGCGCCGCAACTGCCCCTCCGGCCGATAGCGTCCCTCGGCAGACCCCGCCCGCGATCCACGCATCGCCGTGGATCGCTGCGCCCTGGCCCAATTCTCAAGACGATCATCCAGATTGCTCATTGTTTGTGTTCTCCTGTATTGCCCGCTGCCTGCTCCGTCTATCCGCCCTGTCGGACAAACGCTCTCAGATCCCATTGCCGCGCGCCCGGCTTGCCTGCCTGCGCCCGGGCTACCGCGGCCACGCCCTACCGCCCCCTTCCCCAAGGAGGCACACCCCGTCATTCCGGTATGTTCGTTGACGCGTTACCGCTTGATCGGCAGAGGCAAACCCAGCAGTTCCTGGGACTTGCCCGTCGCGATGCACTCGCGCCGACCGCGCTTCACCAGCCGCCCGGCGTCGAGCAATTCCCGGGCGCGCCCGCAGACGCTCGACAACTTAAGATTGGTGAGCGCCGCGAGGTCTTCCCGCGTGAGCAATACATCGATCGATTCGAAGCAATCGAGCACCATGCGCTGGGTGGTCGACAAGGCGCGCTCGCTTGGCGAAAGACGACGGTGCGGATATACCCCGGAGGCTTGAAGCCCGGCTTGCGGGCGGGAAAGTGCTGTCATGCAAGATTCCCCTTCATTGTCATTCAATTAGTTTTACGAAATATGTGCATGACCGGGCTCCGGGTTGGCATCGGCCAGACCATCCCGGACCGGCATCCGAGCGGCCGGCGGCGTACCCCGCCCCGAACCGCTCGGATGCACCGCATCGCCGGCGTACCGCCGAATCGGCGAATCGGCGAATCGGCGAAAAGCTGGCGTGCGGATCATGCTTCGCAGTATAGTAGCATTCGCTACCATCAACAAGTAGCATTTGCTATCAGTAGCATGTGCTACGCTTTCGCCATGAACGAAACAGAACTCCATCGCGTCCGCGTCGAGCGCCTGCGGGCCGCCGTCGAGCAGCTAGAGGGCGGCAATGTGACCGCATTCGGCAAGCGGCTCGGCTACAAGGACGGCGCGTTCGTCCGGCAAATGCTGAGCGAAAAGCGCGCCGTATCCGAAAAGACGATCCGTGCGATCGAGAGTCTGCCCGGCATGGCCGGCTGGTTCGGCGCGGCGTCGACGGAGTCGGATCAGCCGCGCGCCGAGAAACTGCCGAAGGACCAAGGCAACGTCCTGGTCTGGGAGCACCCGGAAGATCTGCCGCCCGACAGCGATCGGGTCTGGCTGGACAGGTTCGACTACAGATTCAGCGCGGGGAGAGGTTTGATCCAGTGGGAAATCAGGCAGAAGAAAGCGCTGCCTTTCGATGTCGGGTTCTTCAAGGCGCTTGGCGTCAAGCCGCATGAGTGCAAGCTTGCCCAGGTCCACGGCCGCAGCATGGAACCGTATCTGTTCAACCGCGACATGATGATGATCTGCGAAACCAAGACGCATGTCCGCGACGGGCACATCTATGCGGTCTATTTCGAGGACGAGGCGCTCGTCAAGCAGATCTTCAAGGAGCCGAAAGGCGCCCTCCGGCTGCATTCGTACAACCCGGAATATCCGGATCGGATCGTCGCGGGCGATCAGCTGATCAGCCTGCAGATCGTCGGGGAAGTGATGTACCGGTCGGGATCGGGGCCCGCGGGCGGGAATTGACGGAGGCTCTCCCGGCCCCGCGATGGCACCGTACCGCCGCCATCGCGGGAGGCCCGGCCGGCGGGCCCATGTGGTGAATCGGCCGCAGATGCGCCCTGCTTCAACGCATCGCCCTCTACGCTTCGTTCATCCCAATCCGTTGCATGTGCAAGCACTGTGGTCGCATGCTCGATGCGACAGGTACTTGCCGGCTCACGCGCGTCATTGCACATGCCGGGCCGCCGACCATTCCCGAGCGGTTACGGCCTCGCAACGGGCATCTCAGCGCCCGCCCGAATCGTTCGGGCCATGAAGCCCTCGTCGGGCCCACCCCGCGCATGCTGCCCGTTCACGCTCGACGTCGGCCTCGTCAGCCCTGGCCGAGCAGGCACGACCCAACCGTCGGCCGATGCGCGGCGCGGCATCCCGCTCCGCGTCCGCTAGCGCGAGTGTCGCGCCCGGGCACGCCCGCCGCCTTCGCCCCTACCGCCATCCCCACGCATGCCACGCAAACTCCGCTGCGCACAGAAGCGCCATGCCTGCAACGGTCAACCAACCCAACACCTCGATCCTTCGATTCATCGAAACGCTCACCCCGAATGTTTCAGCGCGGCAGATGGTCGCACAGGGGACGATCGACCTGTTGATCGTCATCAAGGCGGAATGCGAGCAACGCTGCGGCGCGCCGGTTCTGGATGAACGGTGTGACTTGCCGTTGCTTTCAATCGTGAATCTTGGCGCAAGACTGGATAAACTTGCTGCAGCCGCGGGACGTCCCCCGCAAGCGGCGCGATGAACGCCATACCGATTGCTTCCGGCTTCCGCCGCCGTGCGCACTCACCATCAATGAACCTGAGGTGTCATACCATGGATCGTATTTTCATGACCCGAACGGAAGCACTCGAACTGCTGCTCAAGGCACATCAAACCGCCGTGGACAAAATCGGGCATTCGACCGGCAAGCAGACGCTTGCCGACCACGCCGCGCTCGAAGCATTGGATCGCCTGCTGCTCGATGTCCGTGCACGCCGGGTCAACGAATTCCAGATCAACACGACCGCGACGCAAATCTTCGTGACGGACTAGTTGCATGCCCGCGGACATGCCGGCAATGACGCACGCAAAGCGATCATGCCCAGCCGGAACGATGCTCCGGTATGGAGAGCCGGCCGCGCAATGCCGTGGATGAATAGTCTTGCGATTGGCCGCAAAAACCAATGACACTCCGAGGTCCGCGAATCGCTCGCCCAGGCGAGCGCGGTCGCGGGCCGCCCGGTCCGGCGCCAGTCGCCGCATTGCATCGAATTGATGCGCTCGCAGGTTCGCCTGATTGACGATGTTGTCCAGCAGCAAAGCCGATCTGATCATCTGAAACCGTGATGCCGCTTCCCGCCGCAGAATCGGCACCGGCCCGGAGAAATCCAGCTTCCCCGCGATGCGATGTCGAGGGGCACCTAGGAGCCCCTCGACGAAGCATGATCGATCGATACAGCAAGCAGCCGATCGCGCAAGCGCTCGTCGCGAAACCCGAACCACGGCCTATTCCTCCGACGCGGCAGACAGCGCCTCGCGGGCAAGACTGCCTCCCTGCCTGATTCCGATGGCCGACACCGCGCAGGCCAGCGCACTCGAACACGCGCACACGAAGAACACGCTGTGAATACCCGCCATGCCAGCCGTCCCTCCAGCCGCGACGATTGCGCCGAACACCGCGACGCCCACCGCGCCGCCGATCTGCCGTACGGTCGTGAAGATCGCCGAGGCGACGCCGGCGCGTCGGCGCTCGACCGAGGTCAGCAATGCCGCGGTCATGGCTGGGATGGCCAACCCCAAGCCGAACGGGATCGCGGCCAATGGAACGAGCATCCGCACATAGGGCGTATCGGCGCCGATCCCGTGCAGCGCGGCGTAGGCGAACGTCGCGATCGCAAATCCGAGGACCATCGGCAGACGCGGCCCCGACTTGGCGGCCAGGCGGCTGCCGAGCAGATTGGATACGGTGACGGTGCCCGTCAGAGGCACGAATGCCAGCCCGGTCTGAATGGTCGAATAGTGTCGAACCGTCTGGAAATAGAAACCGAGGATGAAGACAAGGCCGTAGTACGCGAAATTGTTGAGAAAGCCCACGCAGGTCGCCGCCGAGAACGACGGCCGGCGAAACAGGTGCAGCGGAAGCATGGGATTGGGCGTGCGCCGCTCGATGACGATCAAGACGAGCCCTGCCGCGAGCGCGGCCGCGGCGCCCGCCAGCACGACAGGCTGCCGCCAGCCGCTCGCGCCGCACTCGATGATGCTGGCGGTCATGGCAAGTACCGCGACGATCGCACAGAGTTGGCCCGGTATGTCGATGGACGTTTTCGGCGCGTGCGGCGGCGTCTCCTTGATGAAGCGGGCGAGCCAGATGCCGAGTGCGCAAATGGGCAGGTTGACCAGGAAGATGCCGCGCCATCCGGATACCGCGAGCAGCAGCCCGCCGACCACCGGCCCCGCAGCGACGGCGAGCCCGCCCGCCGCGTTCCAGAGCCCGAGAGCACGCGCTCGGACGGCGGCATTGTCGGCGCAGGCGTCATTCAAGAGCGCGAGCGAGTTCGGCACGATGAGCGCCGCGCCCAGGCCCTGGACTGCGCGCGCGGCGACCAGTTCTGCACCGGATCGCGCGAGTCCGCACATGGCCGATGCGAGCGCGAAGACGACAAAGCCGGCAACGAGGACGCGACGTCCGCCGCTGCGATCTCCCAGCGCGCCCCCGGACATCAGCAGCGTCGCAAAGGCGAGCGTGTAGGCATCGATCATCCACTGGAGTCCGGCGATCGTGGCGCCGAGGTTCGCGCCGATCCGAACCAGCGCCACATTCACGATGGTGACGTCGAGCTGGATGATCACAAAGCCGAGGCTCGTGGCGGCAATGGTCAAAAGGAGAGGCGAACGGTTCATCATCGGGGCAGTTTAAGAGCCGATGACGGATTGACGTTACACTAAAAGATGAACAATCATGCGTGGCGCGCGTCCTGGAGTCCCAGTCCTAGAGGCAGCACGCTATCCGGAGAGGTGCCATGAGTCGTTTCGAACCCAATGTAGCGTTTCCGGCGTCGTTGATCGGCGAACCCAACCGCGCGCGGATTCTCATGGCGTTGTGCGCGGGCGAGCAACGGGCCGGCTCGCTTGCCCAGTTCGTGTCGGCATCGCCGCAGGCCACCAGCAATCATCTCGCTCGGCTGGTGAAGGGGGGGCTGGTCTGCGTACGGAGTGACGGACGGCATCGCTACTATCGATTGGCGAATCCGGAGGTCGCACGGGTCCTGGAACTTCTGGCGGTGCTCGCGCCGCCCTTGCCGGCCCGACTGCATGGCCGCGTGGACCGGACGCTCCACTACGCGCGCACCTGTTACGACCATCTCGCCGGTACATTGGGCGTGGCGCTTGCCGATGCGATGAGACGCGAAGGATTCCTGTCCAAGCCGACGGGCAAGGACGATCAACGACACTGGCGGGTGACACGGCGCGGCATCGCGTGGTTCGCCGATCTCGGCGTGGACACGAGTGCGTTGCGTGGGCCGCTCACGCGTATTGCACGTTGTTGCCTCGATCGCACCGAGCACCGGCATCATCTGGCGGGGCCGCTGGGCGTCGCGATGCTCAGGTGCATGGTCGAGCATCGCTGGCTCGAGCGCAATGCGGGCACGCGCGCCGTCAGGCTGACCCGTGAGGGTGCGCGCATGCTGAAGTCCAGTCTGGGTATCGACACCGACAGCCTGCGCGAGCCCGAACTTCCACGACCCGGCATCGACACCATGTCGCCGGACTAAGCGGCTGCGAGTCCGGTCCGCGCCGCGATCATGCGTTTGAGCCGCTCGCGCTCGGACGCCCGATCCTCGGCCGACGGGCGCCGGCCTCACCCTGCCCCCGAACGTATTGCGCCAACGAACAAGCCTTGTTCCGAGATATCGTGACGCTTGCTCCGGCCATTCGACCGCTCACACAATCCAGGCGCCCCGTCCGTTGGTCGATCCGCTGATGAGCCTTACTTTTCCCACCAGTGGCGGTTGGCGTCCTGAAGGTTCTTCTGAACGCCCTTGCTCACATTTCGCGTGGCCTCGGCCTTCGATTGCACCTCGTCCGTTTCGGCTTTCGAGCGTGCCAAATCAGCGTTGATCTTGTCGTTCTCGCGATTGACCTGCGTTTCGAGCTGCTTCAGGCGCAGTTCCTTGTAGCGGTTCTCGTAAGCGCGGTCCTGATCTTCGATGCTGCGTTGCCTGCCGGCAGCATCGCGACGTTCACGGTCACGCTGCGACGCCATCGCCGCTTGCGCACGGTCACGCTTTTGCTGAGCCGCTGCCGCCGCCTTTTGCTGCCGCTGCTGCTCGGCTTCGTAAGCGCGCTGCTGCGCGTCGCGTTCGGCTACCGCATTGGATTCAAGCTGCTGCATGCGGGCAAGACCCGCATCCATGTTGACGGCGGTCTGGGGCAGCTGCCCCTGCGCGGCTACCGCCGTCGGGATCAGCAGCGAAAGAAAAACGGCCCGCTTCATTTCGCCGCTTCCGTCGCTTGAGCCGGACATTGCGCGTTCGGCTGGACACGGGTCGTCGTGTCCGAGCCGATCATCATCGCCATACCCGGCTTGAATTCGCAGACGCGGCCCACCTGTGCGCTGATGTACGATTTCTTGCCGTCGCGATAGGCGATCTGCACACCGTCGACCATCACCTTGTCGCTCACCATCGAGCCCGCTGCGGCGCCGACCGCGCCCCCGGCGACCGTTCCCACGCCGGTACGGCCCCAGCCTCCCGGCCCCGTCGCACCGCCGACGGCCGCCCCTGCGAGCGCGCCGAGAACCGTACCGGTCAGTTGCGCCGCTTGCTTGTTCTGCTCGTTGCTGACCTGCACGCGAGCCGGCAGGATGGTCAGAATTTCGATCGTGCGCACTTCCTGACGCTGGTTCACTTCAGTCGCGCTATAGGAATCGGCGCGATTTTCCATACCGGGCGTTGCGCAACCGGCCAGAATCATCGAGCCGGCAATCGTAGCGATGGTGATTTTTTTCATGAATTCCCCGTTTGTATTTTATGTCGGCGCAATTCTAATTTAATGATTTTGTAAAGGTCAAGTTTGAAAAGCGCATCGCCCCGAGTGGCTTGACGAGAGCGCGACAAAGTACGACCCGCTTACCGCCAGGAAAAGGCAGCGATCTCTGGACTTCCACCCATGATCCACCAGGCCAACCCAATCCCCAAATATACCGCCATCCGAATAAAAGTATTTAGCACATGAAATTATTATTTTTGAATAAAATTCAATCAATACTCCAAATATTTTTTTCAATTCCCCCATCCACACCAATACGATTCAGCCTACGATGACTCCATAAGTCGCGAGAAGAAGTACTAACGACATGCACTATTCGACAATATGGGTTCCTTGTTTTTATGACGAAAGCAAATAACGGCCCGATGCTCGACAAACCAACCACGGCCATCAACGCGTCCTGCGCACGACATTCCGCTGGATCGGGGCATCGGGCGCATCACACCAGCCCGTAGATGAGTTCGTTCTTCGGCAGCCATCCTTCGACACCATCGATGGACTGCTACGCCCGCCGTTTGAGTCATGCAGTCCCACCCCGGGGTCGCGATCCGGTGAGCCTCAACCATGTCATTCCGTCGCATTTGCGTCGCCAGCAGTTCTTTGGGTTTGCCGTTTTCGTACCGATCTTTCGTGGAGAACCCACTTGGCATCCAACTGCTCGACTTGCGCCTGGTTGGAGCGACGCGGGCCACCATGCACTCAAGCAACCCGAGCGGCTAACGGCGCGCTCACACATCCGAGACAGACGCTCCCGGGCATGTTAGCCATCCCCATGCTCTCGAGGAGCCGACCTCATGCCTGCGATTCGATGCCGCCAATCGACGACGTCATCTCCGTCTATTCACTCCTTCCGGGCTCGGAGCCGGAAAGCGATGCCACCATCTCGTCTTGACTTAGCTCATGCTGCACCATCGATGAGTTGATGATGGACATTGCAGGCACCGAGGAATTCTCGAAGCGGGCCGCCGTTATTGCACGCCAGCGGACGCGGGGCAACGTAGGAAAATCTGAATTGCCCTCGTCGTCCACCATCAAGCCGGAGCCTAACCTCGTCCAGTGGCTTTCGATTCCATTCCCGGATGGCTGTCGCCCAGTACGACGTTCATGTCGACAGGTCTCGTGCAGATACAGGCCGAAAACGGGTACCACGGCTACATCGCTGAAATCGGAGCCTACTACTGCAGTGCCTGACGGGGCTTGCGACGACTCTCCACGCCGGGAAAAAGGCGATTGCCATCGACGTGTTCGATGATCAGTCGACGAATGCCGATCTCGTCGGGTATAACGAAGTCGGCTCGACCGGAATTCACGACCTGACACAACAAGCCTTCTTCGATAACGCAAAGCGTTATCGCCCGAATGCGGACATCGCGATCATCCGGCGATCGTCACTGGATGTGAGAGCGGAGGATATTCTCCAGCGTGGCGGCAAGGTACGTTTCTTCTCGTTCGACGGCGGCCATACGCTCGACGTGCTGCTCAACGACCTCCGCCTCGCGGTTGAAATGCTCGCGCCTCACGGCATCATCTCGATCGACAATATTCTGAATCCACAATGGCCGGGCATCATCACCGGCGCAGTTCGCTTCTTTGATGGCGAAACCGACTTGCGTCCGGCTGCATTTTTCCCAATAAGCGGATCCGCACATTCGCGCCATTTTCGGGTTTCTACAAGAAGGCATTGCTCGGCATCGCGCCGACGGCCATCCAAGGTCGAGAGGTAGAGTTCTCGAACTTCACGGCGGATCAATACCAAGAAGGTGACGATCTCGATCGCTTCCTTGCACGCCATCAGCAGGTGTGCCGTCAGCGGAACCTGCCAGCGGAATGAGGCACGAGCCGTCCTCGAGAATCACCGACAAGACAGCCTGCGTTTTCCGCGTTGGTGCAACAAAATCGCGACCCGCATGGAGGAGCCGCCCGCGAGAGCGGTGCTGGAAGGGAAACCCGAACTCAGCCAAGCGGCTAACCGATTCGATGGCGGGCTCCCCCACCGGCACACGCTATCTCGCGAAACGTCCGTTAGCGGCTCTTGTCGTCGATGGACCACATAAATTCGGTCTGCAAATTGCCTTTGAACGCCGGATCGGTGCGCGACAGATAGAAGTTCATGAGGTAGCGGAGGCCCTTCGCGCCGTTGCCGAACGACACCGACGCGGCACCGTGGCAGGACATGCAGTTGGTCTGGATGCCAAGCGATGCTGACGATTGTGAGCCTGCGCGGAGGTACAGCGATCGAGACGCCCGACAGTCTGCTCGCGCGTCTGCTGCAGCGCATTCGCCGGCCACCGGCGGGCGGCAACAAATACGACTACCGGCAGTGGGCGATGGAAGTGCCGGGCGTAACCGCCGCGTTCGTCCATCCCTTGCGTCGCGGCCTTGGTACCGTCGACGTTGTGATCGTGACGGATGATGACCTGCCTTCGGACGACGTGCTGAAGATGGCGCAGGCTCACATCGATGATCAACCGCTCGATCCGAAAACTGGCGAGTTTATTGGCCTACCATGGATCGCATGATGGAAGCGACCTGAGCCGCAGCCGGATGACCAATCGATTCACAAGGAATTCACAGCCAATGAGGCAGACTATCGGGCGGCTGTCATTCGTGAGCAGCGCGACGCGTGCCTGCGCGACTCCGACACTCGCACTGTCCCCCCCCGGATGCTCCAGTAGCTGTACAGAACCAAGCTGCGCTTTGGGTGGAGTATCGCCAAAAGTTGCGCGACGTCACGATCCAGCCAGGGTTCCCGTTCAACGTAGAGTGGCCGGAGGCCCCACGCGCGCATTAAACGCACTTGTTGCCGAGCAGACCGGGTATGGGGGCTACGCTACAATCTGGCTGACCTGGGTTTGAACTGCCGGCCGACCGGCGGCAAAAACAAAAAATTCTCAACAATAGTAGACAGTGAAGCATTCACGAATCCCTGAGCTTGATCTGCTTCGATTCATCGCTGCCCTTGCAGTCGTGTTTTTTCACTACGCATTCCGGGGCTATGCAGCTGATGATCTGACCGTCATGCACTATCCGCTGCTTGAGCCGATCGCAAAATATGGCTTCCTAGGCGTGCACCTGTTTTTCATGATCAGCGGCTTTGTCATCCTGATGACGGCTGGCGACGGCAGCGTGAAGAACTTCATCGCGTCGCGCGCGGCACGCCTGGCACCGGCGTTCTGGGTTTGCTGCACGATGACCTTCCTCGTGACGCTCGCGATAGGCGGCGATCGCTTCAGCGCGACCTGGTCGCAATACCTAGTGAACATGGTGACGCTTGGCGGCGGGTTCGGCTCGGACCCGATTGACGGTGCGTACTGGTCGCTCGGTGCGGAGCTACGATTCTACCGCCTAGTCGCGATTTTGCTGATCCTCGGCCAGATTGACCGCACGGAGCGATGGCTGTTCGTATGGCTGGCCGCTACGGTGCTCGTCGAGACATTCCCGTTCATCAAGCTCAAGACCTTCCTGGTGACGGACTACGCGGGCTTCTTCATTGCTGGCGCTGCGCTCTTCCTTATCCGCAGGCACGGACTATCGCGGTCCCGTATCGGGCTCGTATGCGGTGCGTGGGCGCTGTCGCTCTACCGCGAACTCCAACTCCTGCCGTACTTCAGCGAGCACTTCGGATTGAATCTGAATGCATGGACGATCGCTGTTGTGATGACTGCTTTTTTTGCCGTGATGCTTGCGCTTGCGTTACGGCGCACCTCGGTATTGGCGAGCCCTCGATGGATCTGGTTCGGTGCGGTTAGCTATCCGCTCTACCTGCTCCATCAGAACATTGGCTACATGTTGTTCAATCAATTCGGCGACACGGTTGATCACGATGCGGTGTTCTGGGGTGTCATTGTTGGCGCAATCGGCCTTTCGCTGGTGCTACATGTTGCCGTGGAGAAGCCTCTGGCGGGACCACTGAAGCGTAGACTGATGTGCTGGCTTGACGCCGTGCAAAGCGGCGGAGCGGCGCTGCGCGCGCGCGTAGAGAAAATCAGCAGGTCATCGTAGCGCGGCGACGCATCTGGGCGGCAAACACGAGACGCGTCCCGCATCCACAGATGACACCGGTGAATCCGGCTGTTGCCGTCTATCTTGCGGCGACCGCAGCGCAGGATGCGGCACGGGCCGCCGCTGCCGCGCGTCAGGCGGCCTGGGAGGCGTCGCTACCGTCCGCGGCCGAGTTGATGCAATCCGTGACGGTCGACGCGAACGGCGAAGGGACGTCATTCAACTTCGAGGGCTACACGCTGTGGCACGAACCCGACCGCGGCGGTTGGTCGCTGACCAACGCTTACGGCATCGATCATTGCGGGTTCCTCACGTCAGAACGGGACTTCCAGCAGCTAATCGACACGCTCCGGCGCGGCCAGGACATCGGGCCGGTCCCGCCCGGTTGCGACGCGCTGGAAGAGCCGGAAGATGACGCGGCGGACATCGACGCTATGCTCGCGTGCCATGAGGCTGAAGCGGCGCTGCTGGCCCGCCTCGGGATCCCGGCCGACGACCCTGGGGGCTGACGGCAACTCAACCCGAGAGATTCTGGCAGTAGGCCACCCCCATCTCGTCCGCTCCGGAGCCCATCATGAACCGCGTCCCCGCCACACCGATTCCCGCTGACATCGTCTTCAGCGAGACGAGGTAAAAAACCATGCTCATACGTTTTCCTAACGATTGCTGTACGGATTGCCAGCCTTGTGATTCAAGAAGTCGATCGTCGCTTCCCCCCACAACTCGCGGGGAATCGCATTGAGTGCGTGGGCAACCATCGAGACAAACTGCCCGCGGTTCTGATCGGCTCCGGCTTTGTCCGAATACGCGTATGAGTCGTACCTCGACACGGATCTGTCCTTTCCGTTGAATGTCGAGAACCTGAACCTGAACGCCAACGGCCGGATTGGGTTCGGAACCATCAACGCGACGGGCAGGGTCAACGTCAAGGCGGAGTGGAATTGAGGGGCGCGGCAGCCGCTTGCTTCGCACGATAAGCGCATCCTGTCAGTTCCGGTAGGTGTCGGAATCATTTGGAAAAGAATATGGTTGGCATCATCGATGCCAAGGCTTCTGCTTTTCCGCAGCGATCCGTTTGCCCATCGCGAGCAGGGAACGCCTCTTGGCCGCTTCCCGATACCCAGGTCTTTCCGTCGAGTCATCGCTTCATTGTCGATGTTTCAACCTACGCGAGAGAGGTCGGTAAATGCCCGAAACGAAAGTCACATCCGTGGAGTCCGCCATGTCGATCGCCGCGCTCGAAGCGGTATCGGCGAATTGCAGAGGGACGTTCGGCGTGGGCGGCGCGCTCGTCGACGATAACGGCAACGTGCTGCATGCCTTATCGAACCGGGTCGTCGAGAACGAACGCATTAACGATCCCACCGCCCATGGCGAGCGGCAACTGGTGGATTGGTACTACGCGAACAAGGATGCCTTGCATCTGCCCCCCCCGGAGCAGATCACCGTCATCACCTCGCTCGATCCTTGCTGCATGTGCACGGGGGCGATCCTGACAGCCGGATTCAAGGTCGTGGTGGCGGCGTTCGATACCTATGCCGGAATCAATTGGAACACCAAATTCGACTTTCCGTCGCTGCGCAGCCCGCAGAAAACGCAGGCGCTGGAGACGTTCGCTTACCCGGAAGTGGAAGACGGCCATTGTTTCAACCGGGCGCGGCAGGGCAAGCCGAATATTCCGCCGTTGTCCGGCGGGAGCAAATTGCAAGGCAGCACCGTTGCGCTTTGCAGCAGCATCTTCACATCGACGCTGACCGACATCAGGGACAAGATCAATCGGGATCTGCCGTTGAAGGATCTCCTCGATCTGGGCAAGCTGCCGCCAAACAACCCGATCGTCCAGGAACTGAAGGCGCGCTATCCCCAAGCGCTTCAATACAAGTCAGCGCGTCCGTTTGCTCCGGATAAGGGTTTGGCTTCATTCCTGCAAACGGCGATGAACGAGGACAAGAAGAACGGCGGGACGGGCCACGCCGTCGCGATGCTCGACAATCGCGGCTATCTGCTGCTATGCCTGCCGGGGTTCGAAGGCCAGTCGCGCATCCGGCGCGCGTATCTCGAAGTCACACGGACTTACGCGCAGATTCGCAGCAAGCTCGTCGGACTCGGGGTAGCCGATACGTTGAAATATCTGGGCCATCCCAAGTACTGCACGTTTGTGATGTCGATCGGCCCCGACACCAGTTCGCAAAGCATCATGGAGCTCGGCGCATACGGCTCGACGATGGAGGGCGAATTGGTCCCCGAAAATCCTTCGCCGCTGCAATACGTGAGGCCCGCGATTCCTCAAGCCCAACTTGAGGATTTTTGTTCGACGCTGCCGCCGCTCTATAGCCAGCTGATCGGCGTCAAGCCGGTGCAAGTCGCCGATCAGGCGCTGATTCACGCGCTGAGCTGATCGTTGCATGCGATGGATCGGGGGCGATCCGTTGTCACGTCGCGGCGCGCCCCCCGTTCGATCGAACCGGGGCGCGTCTGACCTTTCCCCTCTGAAGTATCCCACTGTAAAGTTAGTGGCAAGGCGGCAGGAGAACCCTTGTCATGAAGAAGTCGCGGTTCAGCGAAGAGCAGATTATCGGGGTGCTGAAGGAAGCCGACGCAGGCATGAAGGTCGCAGACCTGTGCCGCAAACACGGCATATCGGATGACGTTCTATAACTGGCGTAGCCGTTACGGCGGCATGGACGTGTCGGAAGGCCTATCGCTTCGCCTGAAACGTCGCAAGAAACGCCCGAGTCATCTACGCGTAGTCATGCCGACGCCCAACGGCGCAGACGAAAGCTGGGCGATGGACTTTGTTGCTGACGCGCTGGTGCATGGCCGACGCATACGCATGTTGACGATCATCGACGCGCGGAACCGCGAGTGCCCGCACATCGAGGTCGACTTCTCGCTAACGGGGGTACGCGTGGTGCGTGTGCTCGAGCAGTTGCGGCAACGAGGACGATGTCCCAACCTGATTCAGGTGGATAACGGGCCGGAGTTCGTCAGCAAGGCGCTCGATGCCTGGGCGCACGAACATGGCGTCAAGCTGCAGTTCATCCGTCCAGGCAAGCCGGTGGAAAACGCGCACATCGAAAGCTTCAACGGCCGACTGCGTGAAGAATGTTTGAACCAGCATGCGTTTGTCAGTCATCGACTGATGCACGCATGCGAATCGAAGCCTGGCGCACTGACTACAATTCAGTGCGCCCGCATAGCGCCTTAGGGCAACTGGCTCCGGACCAATTCCGGCAACTGCATCAACCGAAAGCCGGCGTGCCCACTAAATTACGAATGGTGTACTCGGCGGGGTAAGGTCAGAATATTTCTTCCATACTTTAAGAGGCCCGTGCTGGGATCTCGGTGCAACCACGTTGTTCGTTCCTCTTCGGAAAAGGGCAAATGAAAAAAAACGGCGCCCAACAAACTTCTGCTGAACTGTTTTACCCGCTGCGTTCGTAATGCATTCCTTCTCATATCGACCGTGCTCGCCCCGAAGTGGGCTATCGCGACAAAACCCATTGTCTCAGGCGCGGCAGCAACTCCGAACGGTTCCCACAAGCATCCACCTTAATCAGAAAATACGATCATGAGCGAACTGACATTCAATGAGCGTTTCACCGAGGTCTGGAAACATACGCAACGCGGCCTGGTTTACCCCGCGCCTTTCGCGATTTTTTCGAGTTTCTGGCTCAAGAATCCGATTACCCGAAGCGAGCTTGCGATGCTGATGCAGGAGGTCCGGCGCGAGATCAACACCGACCCGCGGCTCGGCAGCAAGAACACTACGTTGGTTGCCGGCGTGTCCTTCGAAAACTGGGCCCTGATTTGCGAGCAGGAGAAGATGCCCCTGCCCAAAGGGATGCGACTGCGCTACCCGCAGGACGATCATCCCCTCCGCTCGAAGGTCTTCGACGCGTCCAACGGCAACTTCAAGGATTCGGAGGCAAACCTCTGGTTCCACATTAAGAGCGACGACGCTAAAGCGTGCGACATCGTGCTGGAATTGACCGAGAACTGGCTGCGCGAAAACACCCGTGATTCGTTTCATCAAAGCGCGGCCAGCAAATCGGGCGGCAGCGACAAGCCGAACGGCGGCAGAGTGCTCGGTTGCCGCTTTGCCGAGAACCTGAACAATCCGTCCGATCCGATCTCGCTCGCGAAACATTCGATTGTCGGCGTGGACGATGTCGAGCACTTCGGCGCGTCGTTCGTTCTGTCGCAGCGATTCCTGATCAACTGGGATCAAATCAACATGATGTCGGAAGATCAAATCGAAGATCTGATTGGCAGAAAAACCGACGACACCATCATCCCCGACCGCGATACCCGCTCGCACATCAAGGCGTCGCGCGTGCAGGACGAGTTCGGCAACACCACGCCGGTGCTGCGCCTGGGCCTGCCTTTCGGCAATGCGCAAACCGGCACGACCTTTCGCAACCCGAAGTCCGTGACCGCCGCCGATGAGGAAGGCATCTATTTTGCCGGCTTTGCCAAGGAGATCGGCATCCTCGAGGATGTCATGCAAAACCAGATCGGCGCCGTTCATGGTTTCATGAACGACCGTCTGTTCAATCATCTGCGCTCGGACCTGGGAGGATTCTTCTACGTTCCCAGCCTGCAGGATCTCGGGCTGCTGGACGACGACGCCTATGCCAATAACTTCGATGCGCTGAATCGCGGCACGTGGGACAAATTTCCGGGCGTCGACTGGTCGAGGGTGGATCGCCACTTCACGGTCGCCTCCGAGAACGGGTTGATGTACTACAACCACAGCAACTACCTGTTCAACATGGCGACCAAGCTGAATAAACGCAGCGACTATTTCGAGGCGCCATCGAACCGGATACTGAGCCTGCTCGAGAATGCCTTCTCGCTGTGGCAAGACAACTGGTACTTCAACCGCAAGCAGGAAGAAATCGAGCATGACATCGCGTATTACATGGCGCAGTTCGACTTGCCCGGCAAGCCGGCCGACGTTATGCGGGAATCCATCATGTTGCGCAAGGGCTGGGCGATCCGCCTGAGCCTTCACCTGTTCACGTCGCCGGAATACGGTTTCCGCGGCCGGCGCATCCACTTGAGCGACGGCCGCCTGATCCCGTATTCCGCAGCGAAGGAAGAAGAAGGGACCGTGGTGTACGGCTCCGACACCTTCCGCATCTTCCCCGAGGAAATCATCGTCGGGGCCATGCCGAACCTGACGCTGGGCGAAGGCCGCTACGTGATGAAATACCTGAGCGAAGCCGAGCGCTTGAACGGGTTCCTTGCCAACTTGAGCGAAGCCTCCGGCGTCGGCCACGTCATTCCCGATTACCGGAAAGCCCTCGACCTTGGTCTTAGCGGGCTGTTGAACGAGGTCGCGCAATACGAAAGGAAGGCCGCCACCCAGCAGCAGCGGGAGCTCTATCAATCGACGGCATTGGCGCTGCAAGGTATTTCCGAGTACTTCATGAACTATGCCGATCTGGCCAAGCAGATGGCGCAGGACATGCAGCCGGGCCAGGCGTGGGAGCAGCAGAATCTGACGGCCATCGAACGGCGCATGCGCAAGCTCGCGACGGAAAAACCCGGCAGCTTCGTCGAAGCGGTGCAATTCATTTTCACGTTGCACACCTGCCTGCACTTGAACGGCGAGCCGACGGCATTCGGCCGCATGGACCAACTGCTGCAACCCTATCTCGACCGGGACGCCATCACGCTCGAGGAAGCGCAAGAGATCATCGACGCCTTCTACATCAAGCTCGACGAAAAGATCCAACAGAACCGCATCTTCATGGAAGACCATCAGCCGTTCGGCAATCTGGCGATGGGCGGCAGCTCCGGACCTTATCCGCAGGGCGCTTCGCTCGGTCAATGGATCCAGCAGATCACCGTCGGCGGGACCGTGGCGGACGGCGAGACGGATATGGCGAAGACCAAGCCGGCCTACAACGACGTAACCCGCCTGTTCATCCGCGCATCCGGCCGCTTGCCGCTCAATGCGCCGTGCCTGTCGCTGCGCACCCGCAAGGACATCCCGGACGAGATCCTGGAAGAAGCCGCGCACGCGATACTATCGGGCGGCGCGCATCCTATCCTGCTGAACGACGAGACGCTCATCGAGGGCCTGTGGCGCAGCGGCGACGACGTCGGCGGCGAGCCGCTGCAAGGCAACAAGGCGTGGCGGTCGGCCGTGGAGATGAAATCGGCGCAGAACTATGCGTGCGACGGCTGCTACGAGCCCCAGTTCCCCGGCGAAAACTGGTTCTCGTTAGGCGGCTTTTCCACGTTGCAGCCGCTGGAGTGCGCGCTCAATCAAGGCAGGACCTATTCCAGCGCGGGCCAAAGCTATCTGTTCGGCCAAACGGTATCGCTGACCACGAGGCCGGCCGAGCAGATCGAAAGCTTCGACGCGTTGCTGGCGTTGTATCGGCAGCATTTCGAATGGCTCAACCGCAAGGCGTTCAACGGCCAGTTGATGAGCTACGGCAACAATACCCAGTATTGCCCGTCTCCGATCCTGAATGCGTTGATGGACGACTGCCTGGCCAAAGGCCTGGATTTCTACAGCGGTGGGGCCAAGTACAACATCTATGGCCCTTGCTATATTGCGCTCAGCTCCACCATCAACTCCCTGTACGCGATCAAGCGCCTGGTGTTCGACGACGAGACCGCCGTCACCACCTTGCCCGAGTTGCTGGAATGCCTGTGCTGCGATTGGGGCTACAAGATGACGGAGCCCTTCATCAGCAAGCTCGCAGGGGAAAGCCGGATCACGGCGCGCGCCGACCGTTTCAAGCGCTTGCGCGAAGTGGCGTTGTCACTGCCCCGCTACGGCCGCGGCCATGCGGAAATCGACGCCTTCGGCAATACCATCGTCGAGCTGGTGGCGCAGATTTCGATCGAGACGTTTACCCAGCCTTGGCCGCAGCTGCGCGACACCCTGCAGAGCTTCGCGAGCAAATACGGGACGGCCGATCATCCGTTCGGAATTCAGATTCAGCCCGGCGTCGGCACATTTGAAAACCATGTGGAGATGGGAGCCTGGAACGGCGCCAGCGCGGACGGCAGACGAACGGGCACGACGGTCGCCTCCGACATGAGCGCGGCGCCGAGTCCGGCGGATTTGCCGGTCGAGCATCAGTACGCCGGCTTCGCCGAAGCATTGGCAGGCTTTGAAGGGAGCGGCTCGAGCCTGATGTCCGATGGCGCACCGAGCGACTTCAATATCGCCGAGGATTTCCCGGCCGAGAAATTGAAGCAAGTTCTGCGTCAATTTGCGCAAGGAAAGGGATCCAACATTTTGACCGTGACCGTGGCGAACCCGGACACCTTCGCCGATGCAATCGGCTCGCCTGAGAAATACGATTTGCTTCGCGTTCGCACCGGCGGCTGGACGAACTTCTTCACATCGGTGTTTCCGGTGATCCAGGAGCAACATCGGCGGCGTCCCGTTTCCTTGCCGGAGGAGGTGAAAGTGGATCCGGGCAGGCAATGTCCGTTTCATGCGGGGCGATAGGTAGCTCGACGAAGCGCATCCCATGCAGAAGACCCATCTGCATGGGATGATTTGTGTACCAACGGATGTTCGTGGCGGTCGGCGGTAGCCGCGGCTCGTGCCAGGTAATCGGATGGAGCCGTCCTGGTCATCTCAGTCGTTCCACATGGCGAGAGGCGGATCGACGTCGATCTTGGCCTGGTCTCCAATCCTGAAATTGCTCTACGAGTTCGGCGTCGTGTTGCCTCAAGGCCGTCGTGCATCGATCGACGCCGCCAAAGCCGCGCTGGCGTCACTGGCCGACGAGTTGCTAGATGTGAAGCTTCAATAGGTTGTATCGATGGTTCATCCGGACTGAGTCTGGGAGACTGGAAGTCGCCAAACACCCAACC
>NZ_JBXAPG010000018.1:131919-142886 GCF_058803765.1 Burkholderia sp. GW821-FHT14F03 | reverse complement strand
GCCTTCGGGCGCGCGCCGCCGCGCCGCGCCCGGCAGCCGCGCGCGCGGATCCGGCGGCGCCGGCGGCAAGCCGGCGCGCCGGGCAAACGAAGCGCCATGCGTCTCAGTCATTCGGTTTGTCGTCTCCGTCGGCCATCTGCGCGAGCCGGTTGTAGATCGTCTTGAGGCTGACGTCGAGCACCTCCGCGGCCTGCGCCTTCACGCCGCCGCACTTCGCGAGCGTACCGAGGATGATGCGCCGGTCGACCTCCTCCAGCGTCGTGCCGAACGATACCGTCACGCGTTCGGCGTCGGCCTGGGCGTCGCCCGACACCGAGGCCTCCGTCATGATCGGCGGCGGCAGCGAAGCGATCACGTCGTCGTCGTTGAAGATGCTCGCGCGCTGCACGAGGTTGCGCAGCTCGCGCACGTTGCCGGGCCATGCATAGGTTCTCAGCGCATCGAGCGCGGCCGGCGCGAACCGCATCGCGCGGCCGCTGTCCTCGTTGAGCCTCTGCAGGAAGGCCTGCGCGAGCATCGGGATGTCGTCGCCGCGCGCGCGCAAGGGCGGCAGCGCGATCGGAAACACGTTGATCCGGTGATACAGGTCGGCGCGCAGCTTGCCGGCCTCCATTGCCGCCTCGGGATCGCGGTTGGTCGCGGCGACGATCCGCACATCGACGTCGATCTCGCGTGCGGAGCCAAGCCGCGTCACGCGGCCGGTCTCGAGTACGCGCAGCAGCTTCACCTGCGACTCGACGGGCATCTCGGTCACCTCGTCGAGGAACAGCGTGCCGCCGTCCGCCCGTTCGAAGAAACCCTTGTGCTGGCGCTCCGCGCCCGTGAAGCTGCCGCGGTCGTGGCCGAACATCTCGCTCTCGACCAGGTTCGCCGCGATCGCGCCGCAATTGATCGCGAGGAACGGCCCGCGCCGACGCAGGCTCAGGTCGTGGATGGTCTGCGCGACCAGCTCCTTGCCGGTGCCCGACTCGCCCGTCAGCAACACCGACGCCTCGGTCACGGCCACTCGGCCGATCGCGTCGTACATCGCCTGCATCGGCGGCGCGCTGCCGAGCATGCGGCCGAAGCGCCCGAGGCGCTTGAGTTCGGAGCGCAGCGCGGCGATCTCCGCATGCAGCACGCTGGTTCTCGGCACGCGCGCGAAGATGCTGTTCAGGCGCTGCATGTTCAGCGGTTTCACCAGGTAATCGGTCGCGCCGTGGCGCAGCGCGTCGATCGCCGTCTCCAGGCTCGCATGGCCGGTGGTCAGCACCATCTCGCAATGCGCGCCGGCCGGCAGCTCGTCGAACAGGTCCATGCCGTTTCCATCCGGCAACACGAGATCGCACAACACCAGATCGGGTGTATGCACAACCATTCTGGCCCGCGCTTCCTCGAGCGTGGCCGCCGTATCGCACGTGAGCTGCTGGGCTTGCGCGAGCGCCGCGAGCATCGCGCGCGTATCGGCATCATCCTCGACGATCAGTACGTAGGGCATGGTGGCTCCTTCATGGATCGCATCATTCGCAGGCACGGCGACGCGAGATGACACGACGCGAATCCGGTCGGCAACATTGACCTGTCCGCCATCCAATCAGTAAAAACGAAACGCACGCCATGAGGCGGCGACGTCATCACTATAGGAACCGTGCACCGGCCGAAACGTTCGATCGAATATTCCTATCCGACCGTGTGCGGTGCATTGCGAGATTTAATTCATTTGAAGAACGAATCCGCTACGCTTGTCAGTACTGAGCAATCATCAAGCATCCCCCTTCTTGCGCGGACACTGCGGCGCATGCCACCCGCGGCCTCCCGCACAGCGAGCGATCCATGTCGAAACAGATCAACGACAGCCGGCGGCTGTTGGGCAATTCGTATTCGATGCAAACGTTGATGGGCAAACTGGAAAAGATATCGGCCACCCGCGCCAGTGTCCTGATCGTCGGCGAAAGCGGCGTCGGCAAGGATCTTGCCGCGCGGCTCGTGCACGACCTGAGCCCGCGTCGCGACGCACCGTTCGTGCCGGTCAACTGCGGCGCGATTCCGCCCGAACTCGCCGAGTCGCAGCTGTTCGGCCACGAGAAAGGCAGCTTCACGGGCGCCGTCGCGCAACACATCGGCTTTTTCGAGGCCGCGCGCGGCGGCACGATCTTCCTCGATGAAATCGCGGAGATGCCGCGCGCATTGCAGGTCAAGCTGCTGCGCGCGCTCGAAGCGAACGCGATCACGCGCGTCGGCGGCACCGCGGCGATTCCGCTCGACGTGCGCATCGTCGCCGCGACCCATCACGATCCCGGCGAGTCGGTCCGCGACGGCCGGCTGCGCGAGGACCTGTTCTATCGCATCGCCGTGTTCGCGCTGCGCATCCCGGCGCTGCGCCAGCGCGAGGACGACATCGAGCACATCGCGCGCGATTTCGTCGACGGGTTGAACGCGCGTCACCACACGCGCAAGCGGCTGTCGCCGCAGGCGCTGAAAAGCCTGCGCGGCTATCCGTGGCCGGGCAACGTCCGCGAGTTGCGCAACACCATCGAGCGGGCCTACATCCTCGCGAACGAGCAGATCGAGGTCATGCCGCCCCCGCGCCTGCCGCCGCGCATCGAGATCCGCAAGAACGCGATGATCCTGCCGATCGGCGCGACGCTCGCGCATGTCCAGCAGCGCTTCATCGCCGCGTCGCTGAATCATTTCGACGGCAACAAGCAGCGCACCGCGAAGGCGCTCGGGATCAGCCTCAAGACGCTGTACAACCGGCTCGCGCTGATGCGGGAGCCGGGGGACAGCGAGCCGGGGGCTTGATGCGCTGATGCTTCGGCGATTTGATGCCGTGCGCGTTGGAGGTGCGGCAGCGGCAGCAGAATATGCACGAGCCACCGGGTGCGAGACGCGGACCGCTCTCGACCGATGCGAAATGACACGCAGCGGATGGTTTTTACACGCGCGACGATTCGTCATCCGGATCCCCTCATGCGTTGCGCGATGGATCCGCTTGACGCGCAAACCACGCATCGTCGGCCGCGAGCGCGTGTTCGCGGGTCGCTCTCGATCGATGCGAAATGACACACCGTGGATGGTTTTTACACGCGCGACGATTCGTCATCCGGATCCTCTCATGCGTTGCGCGATGGATCCGCTTGACGCGCCAACCACGCATCGTCGGCCGCGAGCGCGTGTTCGCGGACCGCTCTCGATCGATGCGAAATGACACACCGTGGATAGTTTTTACACGCGCGACGATTCGTCATCCGGATCCCCTCATGCGTTGCGCGACGGATCCGCGTGACGCGCAAACCACGCGTCGCCGTCCGCCCGCGCATGTTCGCGTTGACCACGCCGCCGACCGGCACTGCGCGCTCGGCGGACGCAGTGTCTCGCGAGCACGACCTTCGGGAGGCGTGCCGGCGAACGCCGCGCGCCCGCCAACTCTCGCGTTCGCCGAGCGTTACCCGGTCCGGAAGCAGGCCCAGGCCCTCCCGCGCGATGCGCCACGGCCGGCCGGCTTGCCGTCAGGGTTCAAGATGCGGCCCCTTGCCCCGCGCCGCCCGATCGATTCACCCGCCACTCGCACCCGCGTCGCTCGAAGCGGCAGGCGCGCTCGCGCCGCCGGGCAAGCTCGCCGCCGCGCCGTTGTCCGCGGGCGCGGCCGCCGACCCCGGGGCCATCGCGGCCGGCCCCTGCGCCGAACTCGATTCGCTGTTCTCGTCCCGCTTCGAACAACCCGTCGCCAGCGCGACACCCGCCGCCATCGCGGTGATCAGAAGCGCCCGCCATGCGGGCTGGAAAGCGTCCTTACACATAGCACCTCCGAAGTTGTCTGCCGACATGGCGCCAGCAAGCGGCGTGCCGCATCGCTCACATCCGATCGTCGGCATCCCGCACCCCGCGCACGCAGCGCAGCAGCGACAGCCCATCGCGCGTCAGCACGGGCGCCGGCGCACCACTGCCGCGTTCGACGGAGACGAGCCGCCGTTCGAGCAGCACGCGGACCTCGTCGCGATCGTTGGAAATCTCGGCCGGCGCCTGGTGAATCAGGATAAGCGCGGCCACTTCATGCGGACTCAACATGGCTCCTCCTTGATCGTCGGGTGGAACGCCTGACGCGAAGTCCGGCGCATCGTAGTCTTGATACGAGCAAACCTCGTGCCGCGCGGGTTCGATGAACCCGCCCCTGCGCCATGAGGACACGTCGTACCATGTATGACGCGTCGCGCGCCGACGCCGCCTGCCACGCTGCCGAACCCGCGACGCTCCGCGCGCAGCTTATCCACGCCGCCGACACGCACACGCGTCGCACGGCGCACTCGCAGCGTGGCGCGCGCGCCCGCCACGCCCGACCGGAAAGGAGACCTCATGTCCGCCACGTTCACCGTACGCGCAGCCCGTCCGACGGACGCGGAAACGCTCACGGCGCTCGCGCGCCTGTCGAAGGCGCACTGGGGCTATCCGGACGCGTGGCTCGATCTGTGGCAAGCCGACCTGACGATCTCGCCGGACACGATCGAACACGCGCTCGCCTACGTCGCCGAGCGCGACGGCTTCATCATCGGCTTCTGGGTGAGGACCGTGCGCGATACCGATCAATTGACGCCCGGATGGCTGTTCGTGCATCCGGACCACATGGGCCAGGGCGTGGCCCGCGCGTTATGGGCGGCGCTGCGCGAAGGCGCGGCGGCTCAGGGCATCGGCAGTTTCGTGATCGAGGCTGATCCGCACGCCGTGCCGTTCTATCTTTCGCTAGGCGCGGAGCCGATCGGCGAGCGCGAATCGACGCGTATTCCCGGGCGCCGCGTGCCGATCCTGCGCCTCCCGGTGTAACCCGGACGCGACACACGCCGCTCGCGCCGCCCCCGCTTCACACCCGTCCGCGCACGGCGACGCACACCACGCCCGCCATCACCATCAGGCCGCCCACGAGCGTCGCGAGCCCGGGCCGCTCGCCCGTCAGCACGATCGACAGGCTGGTCGCGATGGCCGGCACGAGGTACAGGAAGTTCGCGGCGCGCGCCGCGCCGAAATGGCCGAGCGCGAAGGTCCAGGTCGCGTAGCCGATCGCCGCCGGAAACACGCCGAGCATCAGCGCGGCGGCCACCGTCGAGGCACTCGCCGTCGCGGCCGATGCCAGCGCGCCCGGCAACCACGGCGACAGCCACACCGCGCCGGCGAGCAACGTATAGCCGGCGCACGGCAGCGCGCCATACACCGGGATCAGCGGTTTTTGCAGCACGAAATAGACGGCGCTGCACAGCGCGGCGGCCAGGATCAGGCTTGCGCCCGCGCCGAGCACGAGCCCGCCCGGCTGGCCCACGGCGATCACGGCCACGCCGCCGAGGCTGAACAGCGAGCCGGCCCAGCCCCGGCGATTGAAGCGTTCGCCCAGGAACACCGTGGCGAGCAGCGCGGTGAAGATCGGCAGGGTCGAGGCGATGAAACTCGCCGCGCCGGCGCTGACGGTCTTTTCGCCGGTATTCAGCAACGCGTTGTACAGCGCGATGCCGATCGCGCCGCACAGCAGGAAGCGCAGCGCGTCGCGCGCGCTCGGCAGGCGCGGCCGCCGGGCCGCGAGCCACACGACGATCAGCACGGCGGCCGTCGCGAAGCGCAGCGCCGCGAGCTGCAGCGGCGACAGGCCCTGCAGACCGATGCGGATGAAGGGAAAGGCGCTGGCCCACGAGATCACCGTGATGGCGACGGCAAGTGCGGGAATCAACGGCGCGGACGGGGAACGGGACGAGATCGAGGTATTCATGCGGCCATCATCGCAGTGCGCGAGATGTTAAGCTAGCGCGCAAATCGCCAGTGAGATGTGATCATGAAGCACAGCTTGGCGGCACGTCCGCCGCTCGCGAACCTCGAAACGGTTTGCATCGTCGCCCATGAAGGCTCGCTCAGCGCGGCCGCCGAGGCGGCCGGCCTCACGCACAGCGCGATCAGCCGGCGCGTCGCCTCGATCGAGAACTGGCTCGGTTTCCCGCTGTTCGAGCGGCACGGCCGCGGGGTGCGGCTGACGCCCGACGGCCAGCGCTTCGTCGCGCGGCTCGAACAGGCCTTCGCGATCATCGACCGCGCCGCCGACCAATGGCGCGCGCAGCGCGGCGCCGAGGTCGTGCGCCTGAGCGTGCTGCCGTCGTTCGCGAAGCTGTGGCTGCTCGCGCGGCTGGCCGGGCTGGAGCAGGGCGAACCGCGCCTGCGGATCCAGTTGCAGATCGAGACGCGCAACGTGGACGTCGACGCCGGCGAGGCGGATCTGGCGATCCGCTACGGGCAAGGCGCGTGGCCGGGCATACACGCCGAGCCGTTCCTGGAGGAGACGCTGTATCCGGTGGCCAGCCGCGAACTGGCGCAGCGTCTGGCCGGCGCGACGGACGCGGACCTGCTCGCGCACCCGCTGCTGCACGACTCCGATCTGTCGGGCTGGCGCGCGTGGTTCGCGCCGTGCGGCATCCAGCTCAAGCAGCGGCAGCAGGACCGCCGCTTCGAGGACTACACCGTCGTGCTCGCCGCCGCCGAAGCCGGGCTCGGCATCGCGCTCGCGCGCACCCCGCTCGCCGAGGCCCATCTGCGGCGCAGCGGGCTCGTGCGGCTCAGCCCGCGCGCGGTCGTCAGCCCGCTGCAGTATTACTTCGTGAGTTCGCGCAAGGAGATGCCGCCGCAGGTGCGGGTGCTGATGGCGCGGATGGTCGAGGCGGCGCGCGAGGGTTGAGCGCGTGGCAGGAAAAGTGCTCCCTGCTTGGCGGTCAAGCCATTTCTCAAGCGTCATCCCGTATACGATCAGGTACGGAAAAGGAAAATTTAATTCCGATCGATTGCTTTCGTTTCCGATCGAATACGAAGCATCTTTCCAGTCATCGAATATGCGATACTGTTCCCGATCGGATACGAAGCGAGGTGGGCAATGCCAGACAACGCACCCGTCAACTCAACGTGGGATCTTGGAAACCTGATTCGCGCGGTCAGGCTCGAGCAGGACATGACCCGGGATGAATTGGCAAGCGCCACGGGACTCTCGCCAAAGTTCATCAGCCAGGTCGAAGCGGGCAAACCGACCGCACAGATCGGCAAGGTCATCTTCCTGCTGAACGAACTCGGCATTCGTCTTTTCTCACAGTCTTCCGTGGCAATCGCCAACGAGACTGTGATCAAGGCTTCGCAACGTCGCAGGAGCAGCCGTGGCAGCTAGAACACTGATTGCTTATGCCAACGGTCTGCGCATGGGCTCACTCACTGACGAGAACGGCATCTGGTCCTTCACCTACGATGCACAGTGGCTCGATTTCGAGAACGCCTATGCCCTCTCGCCAACCTTCACGCTGCGCCCGGAACCCTTCGTCGATCGTTCAAGTGATCGCCCCGTGCAATGGTTCTTCGACAATCTGCTACCGGAACGAGGCATGCGCACTGCGATTGCACGCGATGCGCGGCTCGATTACGCAGACGCATGGGGTTTGCTCGCTTACTTCGGTCGTGAATCGGCCGGCGCGCTGACGCTGTTGCCGGAAGGCGAACAAGAAGCAAATGGCGGGATGAGACCACTTACTCTCGAAGACCTCGAGCGGCGCATCCAGGCAATGCCTGAGCGTCCGCTAAGCGTGACCGCCCCCAAGCGCATGTCGGCAGCCGGTGCGCAGCAAAAGCTGCTGCTGATTCTCGACGGCGCAGCGCCGAACTACGCGCTCTTCGAGCCGGAAGGCAGCGAGCCATCCATGCATCTGCTCAAACCCGATATGCGAGCCGCCGGCTACCCGCACTCGGCGATCAACGAGTTCTTCTGCATGAAGCTCGCGAAGCGAATGGGGCTCGACGTTCCCGAGGTTCATTTTCTTCGTGCGCCATCGGCGTGCTACATCATCGATCGATTCGATCGGGACACGACGCAGACGCCGCCAACACGATTACATACGATCGATGCGATGCAACTGCTCAACTACGACAGCGAAATCAAGTACGAGAGAACGAACGCCGAACAGCTCGGTCGCGCAATCGAAAAGACCAGCACACGCGCGCTGACACGTCTGTCGATTTTCCGGTGGACCGTCTTCAACGTTCTGGTCGGCAATGGCGATGCGCATTTGAAGAACCTATCGTTCTTCGTGAACACACGCGGGTATCGCCTCACCCCCTTCTACGATATCGTCAGTACCGTGGTGTATCACTCACCGACCTATCGGCCCGCCCCCCCTCATGACCATTGGCCGCATTGCGCACTCACTATGCCGCTCGGTCATGCAATGCGGTTCTCCGAGATCGACATGGCTGCGATCGTCGCTTTCGGCAATACCCTGGGTCTTAAATCCAAGGCCGCAGAAATCGAACTACGACGCTTCCTCGACCCGCTCGACCGCATGCTCAATGCAACCCGCGATGAAGTTTGGGATATCGCACAACCCGATGCGGGAGAAGCCCGTCTGCTGAATTCCATCATCACGATGCCGATCGGAGAAATGAGTCGCGCATTGCTGCTCACGCGCGCTTGATCGCCATCGCCATGAATGCCACTCACCTCACGCTCCCACCAC
This sequence comes from Burkholderia sp. GW821-FHT14F03, assembly GCF_058803765.1. Classification (NCBI taxonomy): domain Bacteria; kingdom Pseudomonadati; phylum Pseudomonadota; class Betaproteobacteria; order Burkholderiales; family Burkholderiaceae; genus Burkholderia; species Burkholderia sp. GW821-FHT14F03. The sequence continues at coordinate 134,391 of NZ_JBXAPG010000018.1, read as the reverse complement.
GCAGCAACCTCTCCCCGCCACCGCCTCCAACCCGACCAGCCGATACCCGAACTGCAGCTCGGTGAGCAGATGCCGGGGCCGCGTCGGCGCCGCCTCAAGCTTCTGCCGCAGGTTCGTCATGTACACCCGGACGTAATGCACGCGTTCCGCGTCATGAACGCCCCACACCTCGGCCAGCAGCTGCCGCGCGGCGATCACCCCGCCCTGCCCGCGAATCAGCGCGGCGAGCAGGCGGAATTCGAGCCGCGTCAGATGCACCGGCTCGCCGCCCCGCGTCACCGCATGCCTGCCCAGATCGACCACCACCTCCCCGAACCGCACGACCGACGACGACTGTCCGTCGCTCGACACGCTCGCCGCCCGCCGCAGCTGCGCCCGTGCGCGCGCGAGCAGCTCGGGCACGCCGAACGGCTTCGCCAGATAGTCGTCCGCGCCCGCGTCGAGCGCGGCGACCTTCTCCACTTCCTGCTGCCGCGCCGACAGCACGATCACGGGCACCGCCGACCAGTCGCGCAACTCGCGGATGAAAGTCTTGCCGTCGTCGTCGGGCAGGCCGAGATCGACGATCACGAGATCGGGCTTGCTGCTCGCCGCATACAGGCGCGCCTCGCGCGCCGTCGACGCCTCGCAGGTGTCGAGCCCCTCCTGTTCCAGCGCCATCCTGACGAAGCGCCGGATGTCCGCCTCGTCCTCGACGAGGAGCACGCGCGATTTGATCATGTCCGGCTCTCCGCTTCGACGGCGGGTGGCGTGCCCAGCGGCAGGCGGATCTCGAAACGCGCGCCGTGCGGTTCGAGCGGCAGCGCGCGGATCGACCCGCCATGCGCGGCCACGATGCTCCTGCACAGCGCGAGGCCGAGCCCCACGCCGGAAATCGACGACTCCCGCCGGCCGCGCTCGAACGGTTCGAACAGCCGCTCCGCGTCGCGCGCCGCGAAGCCGGGCCCGTCGTCCTCGACGCACAGCACGATGGTCTCGTCGGCCACCCGCGCGCGCACCGCGACCGACGCGTCCGCGCCCGCATACTTGGCGGCGTTGTCGAACAGATTCATCAGCACGCGTTCGATCAGCAGCGCGTCGACGTCGATCAGCGGCAGGTCGGCCGGCAGATCCGCCTTCACGTCGCGCCCGGCCAGCACGCCGGCCCCTTGCGCGAGCGCGCTGCCGACGATCTCGTCGAGCATGTGCCACTCGCGGTTCAGCCGCACGCCCTCGCTTTGCATGCGCGCGAGGTCGAGCAGGTTCACGACCAGCCCGTGCAGCGCCTCGGCCTGGTTGCGGATGCCGCGCGCGAGCCCCGACGCCTGCCCCCGCGCCAGTCGCTCCGGCCATTCGAGCGTCTCCGCCAGCCCGCGGATCGCGGTCAGCGGCGTCTTCAGGTCATGCGACACCGCGGCCAGCAGTGCATGGCGCAGCCGCTCGCCTTCCATCTTGACGAGCGTCTGCTGCGCGACGCCCACGTAGTGCACGCGCTCCAGCGCCATCGCGATCGACGAGCACAGCGCATCGAGCAGGCGCCGGTCGTCGGGAGCCATCGGGATCGGCTGCGCATCGGCGAGCAACGCGAGCACGCCGCGCACGCGCATCGGCGCTTGCAACGGCAGGTACAACGCGACCGAGCGCTCGAACGCGGGCATGCCGCGCCCTGCGCCGCGCGCGTGGTCGTAGACCCAGCGCGCCGCCGCCGGATCGACGAACCACGCCTCGCGCGGCGGCGTCAGCCGGTCGTCGGCGTCGGGCAGCACCAGCGCGACGTGCACGCCGAGCAGCGGCGCGATGGTGCCGGTGCACACCGCCGCGATCTGCTCGATCTCGATCGCCCCCGTCAGGTCATGCGCGACGCGCGCCAGCGCCGCCGAACGCATCTCGTTGGCCCGCGCGGCGCGCGCCTCGGCGCGCAGGCGCGCCGCGAGCTGGCCGATCGCGAGCGCCACCGCGAGCATCAGCGCGAAGGTGAACACGTATTGCGTGTCGGACACCGCGAACGACAGGCGCGGCTCGACGAAGAAGAAATCGAAGCAGGCGACGCAGACCAGCGCGGCCCACGCGCCCGCCAGGCGGCCGAGCCGCAACGCGATCAGCACGACCGTCATCAGGAACAGCATCACGACGTTCGACAGGTCGAACACGCGCAGCAGCGCGCTCGCCGCGATCGTCGCGACCGCGCACACGAGCGTGGCCCACAACAGCGGCAGCGCATGCCGCGACAGCCATGCATGGGTGCGCGGGCGCACGTAGCGCGCGGGCCAGACCTCGGGGCCCGCGCCCGCGATCCGGTCCGCCAGGCCCGCACACGCGCGCAGGGCGGCGCGCAGGCGGCTGTCCTCGCGGCCGGCGCGCGCGCGCCGGTCCTCCATGCAACGGCTCCCTTCGTTCACGTTCATACGCGGTTCCGGCAAGTAGAAAGCCGTCCGGCCCCGGGGGGGGGGGGGGGGGGGAGGAGGGGGGGGAGGGGGGGGGGGGGGGGGGGGG